>VFZQ01000264.1 GCA_016871135.1 Acidobacteriota bacterium
ATCGCCGCCGTGTCGATTCCCGCGTCTTGCAGCGCCTCCCCGGCCGCGGCCCTCGCCAATGGCGTCACCCTTCCCACATGCGGCCGTTCTTTTGCGTTAACCCAATCGGATTCCCGAAACCTCTCGCCCACGATCCCCGCGATTCTTACCTGCAGGGCGCTCGTGTCGAATTGGTCGATCGCCCTTACGCCGCTGACCCCGTTTAGCGTGTTCGCCCAGAACGCCTCGCGTCCCACTCCATTCGGGCTGACCGCCCCGATTCCCGTCACCACCACGCGCCGCCTGGAATTTCTTATCGGATTGAGAGACACTTAGGAGCTAGTATAGGCGGTTCCCCAGCCCGGCCCAATGCCTCCCTTCGAAATATCGGAACTTGAAACGCCGCCGCCTCCATTCCCGGAGCCCGCCCCGCTTCACTTTGCGATGGCGGGTCTCGAAAGCGGGATCCTCGGCGGCGCGCTGATGATCGGATGGTTCGCGCTCGATTCGCTCTTCGAACATCAATACTGGTGGGCGATTCTGAACCTCTGGGGATCGGCTGTTTATCAGAACCGGGTCTTTTCGATGGGGCTCGGGATCGCTACCGTCGCCGGCGCGGCGACGCATTTCTTTCTTCACGGCACGGCTGGGGCGATTTGGGCGCTGGCCGCCGGCCGGCTACGCAACCAGTGGGTGCATCTGGCCGCGTCGTTCGCGGCCGCGGCGCTCTGGTTTGTCACACTCCATTATTTGTTCTGGCCGATCGTTTCGCCGGTTGTCCCGCGCGCGTCGCCCATGCCTGCCACCCTGCTGGCCTACATTCTGTTCGGCGCGGCGCTGAGCCGGAATCCGTTCCGCGCCAACCAACTGCACTTCGCCTGGAAGCCTTGATGAAGGAATGTAACACCCGCAAATTTGAACCCCCGGCCCGGATCAGGTAAACTATGTAGTTTGCGTGTCCAGAAGAATTGGCTTAGGGCGTCGTCTGTAAATGTCGCCCCCCGCGTGGAAACCGGGTCAAGCCTGAACACGTCTTCGAGAGAGTCGCAGAGTGGAAAGGATTTAGCGCTGAATGAAGCATGCCAGGCTCGGTAGCCTGCTCCGAACGTTTGCGGTGTGCGCGACTGTGGGAGCATGCAGCCTCTATAGCCAGCAGCCACCCGCTGCGCCACCAAAACCCGCTCCGGCCAAGCCCGCCAACCCTTTTGAGACGGTGCCGCAGGCGGCCGAACCCGCGAAGCCGGATCCGGCGAAACCGCAATTAGAAGCGCCAAAACCGGCGGTCGACCCGGCCAAGCCCGCCGCACAAACGGCGATCGATGACGTGATTGAATCGATCGAATTCCGGGGGGCGCGGCGCGTTCCGCAGGATACCTTGCGCTCGATGATCCTCACCAAGCGCGGCGATAAGATCGACGAAGACACGCTGCAACGCGATTTCATGTCGCTGTGGAACACCGGCCGCTTTGATGATATTTCGCTTGAACGCGAAGCCGGACGTACGGGCTGGATCCTACGCTTCGTCGTCGTTGAGCGCCGCATGGTTCGCTCGATTAAATACGAAGGCGCCAAGTCGGTGACGGTCTCCGAAATTCTGGACCGCTTTAAGGAACGCCGCGTCGGTCTGACTGTTGAAGCGCAGTACGATCCCAACAAAGTGCAGCGAGCGGCGATCGTGTTAAAAGAGTTTCTCGCCGAGCGGGGGCGCCAGTACGCCACCGTCGAACCGGAACTCCGCCAGATTCCGCCGTCGTCGATGGAAGTTGTCTTCCGTGTTAACGAAGGCCCGAAGGTAAAAGTCGGCAAGATCGACATCCAAGGCAACAAAATTTTCTCGGACCGCGTGGCGATCCGCGCGATGAAGAACCTCCGGCCTGTCGGCATTCCCCGCTCGATTCTGTTTGAGAATCTGTTCGCCAAGACCTTCGATTCGTCGAAGCTCGAAGAAGACAAGCAGCGCCTGCAAGTGGCCTATCAGGAAAAGGGCTACTTCACCACGCGCGCCGGCGAACACAAGTTGGAGATCATCGATGTCGGCGGCAAGGGCCTCAAGATTCCGGTGTTCAAGCCGAACAAGCCCGGGAAGCGCGCCAACCTGACGATTAACGTCGAGGAGTCGAAGCAGTACCGCGTGCAGAACATCAACGCCGTCGGCATGAAGCTGTTCCGCACGCCGGAGACGATTCTCTCCAACGTTTTCCAGTTGAAGCAGGGCGACATTTTCTCGACCGCTAAGCTTCGCAAGGGCCTGGAATCGATCCGCAAGCTGTACGGCGAGTTCGGCTACATCGACATGGTTCCCGAGCCGGACATTAATCCGCAGCTCGGTTCCGACAAGCTCGACTTTACGCTCAACGTCGACGAGGGCAAACAGTTCTTCGTCCGCCGCATCAACTTCGACGGTAACACCACGACTCGCGATAAGGTCATTCGCCGTGAAGTCCTGATCGACGAAGGCGACATGTTCTCGACGCGTATGTGGGAGCTTTCGATCCTTCGCTTGAATCAGCTCGGCTACTTCGAGGCGCTCAAAGAAAATGAGGCCGCCGAAATCACCCGTGACACGCGCACCAATACGGTCGACATTACACTCAAGGTGAAAGAACGCGGCAAGAATTCGGTGCAGTTATCCGGCGGTGTTTCCGGCATTGCCGGCAGCTTCGTGTCGTTCGGGTACTCGACCAACAACTTCCTCGGTCTCGGTGAGACGCTCGGCATCAGTTCTCAGTTGGGCGACCGTATTCGCGACGTGACTTTCAGCTTCACCGAGCCCTACGTTCTCGACCGTCCCATTCAGGCCGGTTTCACCATCTACATGCAGCGATTCAACTTCGATCAAGCCCGCGAAGTGTCGCTGCTCTCGGGCCGCAACCTGATCCCGCTGTTCCAGCAACTGGGCACCGCGAACCTCTTGAACTACACCTCGAACGGCCGCGGTTTCACCGTTTTCGCCAGCGGTCAATACCGGCGGACATTCGCCCGTTGGACATTGAGCTACGGTTACGACAAGTCCGAGATCGCCGTTCCATCCGGAAATACGTCCACTCGCCAGTACTTCGACTACATCAATTTCCAGGGCCTTGGCGGGCCCAATCAGCTCGACGGCATTCGTACCAGCAAGATCATTCCGGCGTTCACGTACAACACGATCGACCACCCGATCACTCCGTCGCGGGGTAAGAGCTTTTACCTTTCGACGACGTTCGCCGGTTCTTTCCTCGGCGGCAACGTCAACCTGATCGAACCGACGGCGACCTTTACCCAGTTTCGGCCCGGCCTGAAGAAAGGCCATGTGATCGGCTACCGAGTTCTGACTCGCGTCGTCGCCGGTTACGGCGGCAAGACCGCACCTCCGTTCAACCGCGTTTATATGGGGGGTGAGAATGACGTTCGCGGATTTGACATCTGGGGCGTAAGCCCGATGGCGTTCATACCATCCGAATCGGTTGTCAATGTACTGAATGACGATGGATCGGCCCGTTTGCAAAAGGTCCTGACCGGCGGCGTCGAGACGTTCGAGCCCGTGCTGCAATCGGTACCGACCTACCAGTTGATCTTCCCCGGCGGCGACACCCAAGGCGTCGCCAACTTCGAGTACCGCATTCCGATCTTCGGCCCAGTCACGCTGGCCGCATTCTATGACGCCGGCTTGAACAAGATCATGTTCAAGAATGCGCTCAAGATGCGCCCGGATCGCATCGACCTGCTCAATTCGAGTCATCCCAGCGCCGGTTTCGACGGCCGTGTTCTCGTCGCCCCCGGCACCGAGCGCATGCGCATGTCCACCGGTTTAGAAATGCAGATCATGATGCCGGTCGTCAACGCCCCATTCCGGTTCTATTGGGCGTATAATCCCTCCATCGTTCGCGAATTCCTGCAGCCTCCGGTCGTGCTCGACCGCTCTGCCTTCCCCAACCAAGCGACGTTCATTAATTCGGTGGCCACATGGGGCCGCGCGACGCCGTTCTACGAGCGGCGGCGAACTTTCCGATTCACCATCAGCCGTACCTTTTAACTCAAACAGGAGTCTCCTAGCCGTGACCAACAAGATTTTCTGGCTGCCCGCAGTGTTGGCGGGCGCCTCGCTGACGATCTCCGCCCAGCCTAGCAAGATCGCCGTCATTAATCTCCAGCAGGCGATCATTTCGACCAAGGACGGCCAGAAGGCCGCCAAGGAGTTGGAAGCCAAGTTCATGCCCAAGCGCCAGGAGATCGAAAAACGCCAGGCTGAAATCGCGGCGTTGCAGAACCAGTTGCGCGCCAGTTCGAATACCGCCAGCGAAGACGCCAAGAACAAGCTGATGCGCGATATCGACGCCAAGCAGAAATCGTTGCAGCGCGATGGCGAAGACGCCTCGGCGGAACTCGACCAGGAACAGCAAAAGCTGTTTCAAGAAGTGGGCGGCAAGTTGATCGCCGTGCTCGACAAGTTTGCCAGCGACAACGGCTATGCGCTTGTCATCGATGTGAGCGCGCAGTCGAGCCCTGTGCTCTACGCCTCGCAGGCTGTCGAGATTACCCGTCAGGTTATCGATCTCTACGACAAGAACGCCCCCGCCATGGCGCCAGCTCCCGCCGCTCCCGCTGCCGCGAAGCCGCCTTCGGCGCCTCCCGCCGCCAAGCCCAAGCCCGCTGGCGTAAAGTAGCGAACGATCATTGGTAACAATCACGGCGCTGACAGAATCTAGCTGTCAGCGCCGGAGTTGTTTGTACCCTCACTAAGGTCTTCGCCCGACAGACAGCCTCCAGTACTGCTGTTAACGTAGAACCATGGTGCGTATTCTCTTTGCCATTCTTAGCCTCCCCGGTTTTGCCGTCGATTTCTCCGGCACGTGGAAGCTTGTCCCCGCCAAGAGCGACTTTGGCAAGGCCAGCGCCCCACAGGGCCAGGAGATCACCGTCCGGCAGACCGGGGATATCCTCGCCGTTCATTCGGCGTTGACGGATCACCGCGGCGAGACGAAATCGTCCTACGCCATCGACGCGACCGGCAAGGATGTGGAAAACGTGATCCGGGGCAACCGCGTCCTGTCCCAGGCCGGCTGGATCGGCGGTGTCTTGATCGTGAAATCGCAAACCGAGGCTCAAAGTGTCTCGATCCGGACCTCCGACGAATGGCAGATGGACGCCGAGGGTAAGACTTTAACTATCGCCAGGGTTGCACATTCGCCGCAGGGCGAACTCCGCCAGCGCTTCGTTTACGAAAAGGCCCTAGGCAAGCGCTAAGGTGTTTGCTTCCCTGGCTTAGTGTCTCCGCTCGATTCGTTCGGGCCCGACAACATGGTTGAATTGGGATGCGGACCTCCGTCATGAAGCGTAACCTCATCCCATTGCTCGGCATTGCGTTTGTCGTCGCCATCGCGGCGACTGGCGTTTTCTACGGACTTTTCGTAGGGAAGATCAGCGGCGCAGCGCCGCCCGCGGCCGCTGGCGCGAACATTGTGGTGGCCGTAAAAGGGCTTGATCGCGGCGCCGTTCTGAAGGCATCCGACGTGCAGATCCGTCCTGGCGGGGGACCGTCGCCGTCGGGCGCTTTTACCGCCGTCGAGGATGTAATCGGCCAAACCATCATGAATCCGCTCGGCCCCAACGAGCCCGTCACGGCGAAATCGCTGGCTAGCGCGGGTAAAACGGGATCGCTGTCAATTCCCAGGGGCTTCCGGGCGATTTCCATCCGAGTCACCGATTCGGCGGGGCTACTTCCGTTCGTCCGCTCCAGTCACCGCGTCGATGTGCAATCGGTCACTTCCCACCTTGGGCCGGACAATCAAGCCCGAACCTTGTTGAGCAACGTCGAAGTCCTCAACGCCCATACCGAATCCGGCCAGGGCGGCGCGGTAACGACGATTCTGAATTTGCTTGTCCCGGCACGCGATGTGGATAGAGTGGCTCAGGCCGATTCGCTCGGCCGCGTTCGCATCACGCTGAGGAACCCCGACGATCAGGAAGTCATTAGCGCCGCTCCCGTGCGTTTGGCGGCCGCACCGGCCGCCGTCGCGGCGCCCAGAAATGTTCGATTCGACGTACGTCTCGCGGCCGCGAACGCGGACGTGATCCGAGAGATGACCGGTCGCGCCGGCGGCGCGGCGTCCGCAGAATTGCGGATCGGTTCGCTGCCCAGGGACTGGAACGTGGAGTCCGGCCTGCGTGCACTGCAACAGTCTCGTGGAGTCCGGCTGCTGACTTCGGCAAATCTGGAAGCGGTCCACGGGCAGGAAGTATTCCTGCGCGCGGGCGAGAACGAATATGACCTCCGCGTCAAGCTGACGCCGCGCGGCGCCGCCAACGGCGTTCTCAAGCTGCGGGTGCGGCCGGAACTGACGCTGCCGGCTCGAGGCGGGCTGAACAGTCGCAGGCTCTCGGCGGACCTCGATGTCGCCGACGGACAATCTGTGCTGCTCGCCGGTTTCGAGCGAGATTCGGCCGCGCCATCGCTCGTCGGGAAACTCTTCCGCCAGGGCGGTGACGCCGAGAGCGAATTGATGGTTGTCGTAACGCCGCGAGTGCTCACGGCCGCGAGGTAAACCGTGGCTGGAATCATCGCAGTCCTGTTCTTCGTCACTACGTTTCTTCTCGCCGCGATCGCGGTATTGATCGGAGCGTTCGTGCAGAGCCGTTTGCGCTCGCGCCAGGAAGCGGCCCACGGCCAGGCGCTCGTCGAACAGGAAATGGGCGCAACCGGGTTGTTACAGGAAGAAGCGCATAGTTCAATCGGCGTGTACGACTTGCTCTTTCAGAAACTGAACATGTCCGAGCGCCTCCGTCGACGAATGGGCGACGCCGGTCTCAAGTGGTCGGTGGGCCGCGTGACGGGGGTCATGCTGCTGCTTGGCTCGATCTGCGCGGCTATTGTGATCGATGTGCAATGGCTGCCTCCCGGCACGACACTCGCGGCGTTCACCGTGGGTTGCCTGTTGCCGAACATGTACATCGGGAAGCTCCGAGAAAGGCGGCTCCAACAGTTCGAAACCCAGTTGCCCGACGCGCTCGAAAGCATGGCTCGCGCCATGCGCGCCGGCCATCCGCTTCAGGGCGCAATCGACATTCTCGCCGCTGACGCTCCCGCACCGCTGGGCCTGGAGTTTCGCCGCATCCGCGACGAACGCCGGCTGGGCATGCCGTGGAAGGCGACCCTCGAGAACTTTTCGCAGCGCGTGCCCATCCTGGAAGTGCGGCTTTTCGTCGCAGCCGCGTTGCTGAACTCGCGTACGGGCGGCAAGTTCACTGAGGTTTTGGAAAATCT
>VFZQ01000265.1 GCA_016871135.1 Acidobacteriota bacterium
ACTTTTTCACGGACGGCAATCTGGTTCGCCAGAATCTGGGTTGAGTCGGGCCGGAGACCGGAAAGCAGGGATGTCCGGCTCGGACCGCAAAGCGGAAATTGGCAGTACGCGCGGTCAAAACGAACACCGGAACGCGCGAGCCGGTCAAGATTTGGCGACTTGACGATCGGATGGCCGTAACAACCGAGGTTGTTGTTCAGATCGTCGGAGGCGATGAACAACACATTTGGCCGTTGCGCCGCCGATTTTTGGGCGAGCAACAGCGCGGGTGCGCCAAGAAACGCTCGCCTCGCCAGCACGAAACTACTTCCGGACGAATTCGTGGCGTTCGAGCGTCACGGCAACCGAGTACGGGAACTTCGCCAGTTCGGCGGGCCGTTCTTCGTTGCGCACGACTTTGCCCATGCAGCGCAGCCGCAGGCCCGATTGGGCGCCGGTTGACGGCAGCGTCACGAGGTACTCGATCGGCACTCCTTCCGGTAAGCGCCCGTCCGCGGTGAACAATACGCCGCTAGAGCTCATATTCTTTGTCTCCCCGACTTGGGGGATCGCTGAGCTGCCAGCCCGTATGAGTTCAATCGGCAGCTTCAGTTCAAAACGTTGGTTTCGTCGTTGCTCCATCACGTTACAACAAGACTAATGTGAATCACCTAGAACGGTCAATAGAGCGCGGCCCATTCCTCTACTACCTTAGTACTAGTACCGGGCGTCGAATTTCGCTGCGTTTCGACGTTCAAAATTGGGCTGCCTAGTTGTTGGAGTACGCATGCAACTATTCCCGAAAGAGGTGACAGATCCTATGTCCCCTGATACGTTGGGAGTACGCAGAACGCCAATCCACTGACAAGGCATTCCGCCCTTTCGGACGAGCACCCCTTGCATTTTCGCCCTAGTTTCGCCATCCCTGTGTTACCGTGGTTGTTGGTCGCCTCGCTGGCCGCCGCCGACGAATCGTTTGTTCGGTACGAATCCAGCGTGGATGCCATGGGTTCTACTTTTTCAATTGCCGCCTGGGGCCGTGATCGCAATTCACTGACGGCCACCGTCGAAGCGGCGCTTGACGAAGCCCGCCGCCTGGACCGGTTGCTTTCCAACTACCGGCCGGAGAGCGAATGGAGCCAAATCAACCGCAACGCCGCTAGCCGTGAAGTAACCGTCAGCCAGGAGTTGTTCGACTTACTCGCGGCGTGCATGCAATACAGCCAACTTAGCCAGGGAGCGTTCGACATCACCGTCGGCCCGCTGATGAGAGTCTGGGGCTTTTACAAGGGCTCCGGCCACATGCCTCACCGGGCCCAGATCCGAACCGCTCTCGCCCGCACCGGCTACAAGAACATCGTTTTGAATCCCTCCACCCGCACCATTCAATTCGCCAACAACGGCCTCGAACTCGATCCCGGCGGGATCGGCAAGGGATATGCCGTCGATAAGATGGCGGAAGTATTGAAAGCGAGCGGCGTTAGTTCGGCGCTGATCAATGCCGGTGGCAGTTCGATGTACGCCTTTGGCGCGCCGCCGGACGAACCGCGCGGCTGGCGGGTGGTGATTCGCGATCCCAAGGACGCCAACCGGCAAGTCGCCGAACTGTTTTTGAAGAATCAGTCCATGTCCACGTCCGGAAGCTACGAGAAGTTCTTCCGCGTGGGGAAGCGAGTGTACTCGCACATCATGGATCCCCGGACCGGTTTCCCGGCCACAGGCATGTACTCCGTTTCCATCGTCGCGCCGAGGACCATCGACTCCGAAGCGTGGACGAAGCCCACTTACATCAACGGCCGCCGCTGGGCGGCCAATCACTTACCGAGCGGCTTTCGCGCGTTTTTGTGCGAAGACCGCGGGGAGGCTCAATGCGCGTGGCTCCAATGAGCAGCCGTTTTCTCGATGCTTGCCGTCGCCGGCCCACCGATGTCCGGCCGGTCTGGTTTATGCGACAGGCGGGACGTTATTTGAAACCGTACCGGGACATTCGAGCGAAGAATTCAATCCTCGATATTTGCAAGCGGCCCGATCTGGCATCGACGGTAACGCTGCAGCCGGTCGAGATTCTCGATGTCGACGCGGCGATCATCTTCGCCGACCTGCTGCTGCCGGTTGAACCGATGGGTTTGAAGCTCGAATTCCGCGCGGGCGAAGGCCCGCATATCGACAACCCGGTTCGTACCTCTTCCGACATCGATTCGCTGTCGATCTCCAACACCGACGAACTCGGCTATGTTGGCGAATCGATTCAACTGGTCGCGCGAGCGCTGTCCGGAAAAGTCCCGGTCATCGGCTTCACGGGCGCGCCGTTTACGCTCGCCAGCTACATGATCGAAGGCGGCCCGTCGCGCAGCTTTCTGCACACCAAGCGGCTGATGTACTCCGACGAAACGCTGTGGCGCCGATTGATGGGCAAGATCGTCGACGTTCTCGGGCCATTCGCGATCATGCAGGTGGCCAACGGCGCGCGGGCGATTCAGATCTTCGACTCGTGGGTTGGCGCGCTGTCGCCTGACGACTATGTCCGCTACGTCGCACCGTATTCGCGCGCTTTGATCGATCGCATCCGCTCGACCGGCGTTCCGGTCATTCACTTCGGCACCGGCGCGGCCGGGTTCTTCAAGGAACTACACGCGGCGGGCGGCGATGTGATGGGCGTCGACTGGCGCGTCAACATCGATCAGGCCTGGATGGACATTTCGTATCGCTCGGCGGTGCAGGGCAATCTCGATCCGGTGGCGCTGTTCGCTCCGCTTCCGGAGTTGAAGGCGAAGATCCATGAACTGTTGAAGCGCACGGGCACGCGGCCCGGGCACATCTTCAATCTGGGCCACGGCATCCTGCCCGAGACGCCGGTCGAAAATGTTAAAGCCGCGGTGCAGATCGTCCGCGACTTCAAGCACTAAGAGAAACGCGTGCCGTCCCACGTCGTCATCGGCGGCGGCATTACCGGCCTGGCGGCGTGTTGGTATCTCGCCAAGGCCGGGCACAGACCCGTCTTGATAGAGAAGGAGAAGCGCCTGGGCGGCGTCATCCGGACCGATGAGATTGAAGGCTGTCTGGTCGAAGGCGGGCCGGATAGTTTTCTGGCCGCGAAACCCGCCGCGATGGAATTGATCCGGGAGCTTGGCCTTGAAGGCGATGTGATTGGATCCAACGATCATCAGCGCGTCACGTTTATCGTGAAGAACGGCAAGCTTGTGCCGATGCCGGACGGCTTGATGATGATGGTGCCGACGAAGCTTTGGCCGGTGGCGACGAGCCCGCTGTTTTCGTTGGGGACGAAGATCAAGATGGCGCTGGACTATTTCACGGGACCGATGGCGGATATCGGCGAGCGGTCGGTCTCCGATATGGTTCGGGCGCATTATGGGCAGGAGGCGGTCGATTACCTCGCCGAACCGCTGCTGGCGGGCGTCTACGGCGGCGATCCGGCCGAGTTGAGCGCCGACGCGGTGCTTGATCGATTTGTCGAGATTGAAAAGAAGCACGGCAGCTTAACGAAGGGCATGCTGGCAGCGCGTGCAAAGGCGCCGGCGCAGAGCGGCCCGCTGTTCCGCACGATGAAGGGCGGCATGGAGCAGTTGACGGCGGCGCTGGTTGGGCAGATGGCCGGCAAGTTCGATCGTTATCGCGATGAGGTTCGCGCGGTGCGCAAAACAAACTTCGGTTATGAGATCGAACTAGGCAATCAGAGGCTGTTGGCGGATAACGTCGTGGTCGCGTGTCCCGCGCACGCCGCCTCGGCGGTATTGCGAACTTTGGATGGCGAGCTGGCCGACCGGCTGGGCGAAATTCGCTACAACTCGTCGGTAACGGTGGCGCTAGGTTTCGATCAGCGCGACGTGGAAGGCAAGGCGCGGGGATTTGGCTTCCTGGTTCCGAAAGTCGAGCGGCGGCGCATGGCGGCTTGCACGTTCGTGAAGACAAAGTTCGATCACCGCGTGCCGCCCGGGAAGGCCGTGGCGCGTTGCTTTTGCGGTCATGCCGCGTTTGATATTCCGGATAACCAGTTGATCGGCGAGGTGCGACAGGAGCTTCAGCAGCTTACTGGGATCGAGGCGACGCCGATCTTCACGAAGATTAGCCGCTGGCCGAAGGCGATGGCGCAGTACACGATTGGGCATAAGGCGCGGGTGGTGAAGATTCGCGCACTAGCGGCGCAGCACGAAGGGCTGTTTTTGGCTGGGAACGCGTACGATGGCATCGGCATTCCGGATTGCATTCGGAATGCGAAAGCGGTCTCCTAGATTCTCGTCTGCTTCCACTTGCCGGAGCGGAAAAAGTAGACGGCAAGCGAAACGAACACGAGTTGTCCGGCGGGCACGGCGCTGTACATGCCTTTCGGGCCGAGGCCCATGGTGTGGCTGAGGAACCACGCCAGCGGCAACTGCACAAGCCAACTTGCGACGATGTTGATGCGCGTGGGCGTCCACGTGTCGCCCGCACCGTTGAAGGCTTGCAACAACACCATGCCGTAGGCGTAGAGAATGTAGCAACTGCTGAAGAATCGCAGGCACGTTGCGCCGGCCTCAATAACCGCGGCTTCTTGCGTGAAGATGCGGATGATCGACTCGGCGAATAACATGTAGACAAGGCTCAACGATCCAAGGAATACGGCGTTGAAGTGGCCAGCCTTCCACACGGCGGCTTCGGCGCGCTCCGGCTTTTTTGCGCCGAGCGATTGGCCGACGAGCGTGGCGGCGGCGTTGGCCAGGCCCCAGGCGGGCATGATCGAGAACATGATGACGCGAATGGCGACAGTGTATCCGGCGAGAACTGTGACGCCAAACGTCGATGCCGTGCGGATCAGTGCAGTCCACGCGGCGGTGCCGACAAAGATCTGGAACATGCCATTTAAGGCGGGCCGAAGAATGTGTTTGAGCAACGGAAGATCGGGCTTCAGGTGTTCGGCGCGTATGTGAATCTGGCCCGCGCCGCTGCGCAATAGCCACAGTTGATACAACACGCCGGAGCCGCGGCCGATCGTTGTTCCGATGGCCGAACCGGCGATGCCCATTTCGGGGAACGGTCCGAGGCCGAAGATCAGGCACGGATTCAAGACGATGTTGATCGCGTTGGCGAACCAGAGCACACGCATGGCGATGGCTGCGTCTCCGGCGCCTCGGAAGATCGCGTTGAGCAGAAAGATCATGATCAACGTGCCGATGCCGCCCAGCAGTACGCGCGGGAACGCGATGTTGTTTAAGATTTCGGGCGTCGCGCCCATTAGCGTGAGTAATTCCGGCGCGAAGTAACAGCCGATCGATCCGATGACGACGGACGCGACGAGGCCGAACAGAATCGACTGCGCCGCGCCGTGGCTGGCTTCTTCCGACTTCTTCTCGCCAATGCGGCGCGCGACGAACGCCGTCGTCGAAAACGTCAAGCCGAGCGCTACGGCGATGACAAGAACAACCATCGACTCCGAGAGCGCGACGGTGGCCATCGCGTCCTTGCCAAGCTTCAAAACGAAGAAGATGTCGACGATCGCAAACAGCGATTCCATCAACGTTTCGAGCACCATCGGAATCGCGAGCAGTACGATGGCGCGATTAAGGTTGCCCTCGGTGTAGTCGCGCCGGCCGCCTTTCAGCGCCTCGCGGATGGATTGCCAAATGCCCGCTTCCATAATCGATTGTAGCCGAGTGACTGATATAATTCCTCAAATGCCGCAAACAGTATTAACGCGAAGAACGGTGACCAAATGGGCGACAGCGATGACCGCGGCGAGTTATTCGCGCGTCATGGGCGCCAATGAACGCGTGCAGCTTGGACTGATCGGCTGCGGCGGGCGGGGCGTGGCCGTGATGGGGAACTTCATTGGAACCAATCAAGTCGATGTCACCGCGGTTTGCGACATTTATGGTGAGCGCATCGACCAGGCGCAACAAAAGGCGACGAAGGCTCAAGGGTTTCACGATCATCGCAAGCTGCTGGAACAGAAAAACGTCGATGCGGTATTGATCGCCACGCCAGATCACTGGCACTCAGGCTGTGCGATCGATGCATTGAACGCCGGCAAAGACGTGTACTGCGAGAAGCCTCTGACGTTGACGATTGAAGAAGGCCCGCGCATTGTGAAAGCCGCGCGTGTCAATAACCGCATCTGTCAGGTCGGTATGCAGCAGCGATCCGGGCAGGTGTATTTGCAGGCCAAGCGCGAGTACTTCGACACGGGAAAACTCGGCAAGATCACGATGGCGCGAACATGGTGGCACGGCAACACGGCGCATTTGCGCAAGGCGCCGGAGCGGCTGGCGCAGAGGCCGTCGAACCTCGATTGGGCGCGATTTCTTGGGTCGATCAAGTGGGTGGACTGGGACCCGCAGCGCTTCTGGAACTTCCGCGCGTTTTTGGAATTTGGCGGCGGGCAGGTGACCGATCTTTTCACGCACTGGATCGATGTGGTCCACATGTTCATGAATCAGGACAATCCGATTTCGGCGAGCGCGCACGGCGGTGTCTACCACTACAAAGATGGGCGCACGGCGCCGGACACGATCAACGTATTGCTTGAGTATCCGGCCGGTTGGATCGCGACGTTCGAAGCGACTCTGGCGCCTGGAATTCGCGGCGCGGCGGTGGAGATGTGCGGCACGGAAGGCAAGCTGTTGATCACGCGCGGGCAGTTCGAATTTCAGTCCGCCGAGCGCGGAGCGCCGCCCGTCGTCGTCAAGTCGCCGCGCGATCAGACGATCGACCACGTGGAAAATTTCTTGGACTGCTGCCGTTCGCGCAAATTGCCGAATGGCGACGTCTACATCGGCCACCGTTCGGCGGCGGCCTCGCACTTGGGCAACATCGCCTATTTGCAGAGAAGGCGTCTGAACTACAATCCCGACCGTGAGGAGATCCTACCCCTATGAACCGGCGTAACTTCGTCCGCGGCGCCGCCGCGATGACGGCTTCGAGCTATATGCGCGTGCTGGGCGCCAACGACCGCGTACAGCTTGGTTTGATCGGCTGCGGCGACCGCGGCGAGTATGTGATGACGGTGTTTCAGAATTCGAAGCAGGTCGATGTCTCGGCCGTTTGCGACGTGTATGGCGCCAAGATCGATAAGGTCCAACAGAAGGCGACCATGGCGAAGGGCTTCAGCGAACACAAGAAATTGCTTGAGCACAAGCAGCTCGATGCAGTGTTGATCGCAACGCCGGATCACTGGCACTCGACGATCGCCATCGAGGCGCTGAACGCGGGCAAGGACGTTTACGTCGAG
>VFZQ01000266.1 GCA_016871135.1 Acidobacteriota bacterium
GCGCAAGCCACACCACCGAAGATCATCGCTAAGCCGTATGCGGGAAAACCGCACGTACGGTTTGAAAGGGGGTCTATGGAAACGGGCCAACTTTACTAGTTGGAACCGCGCCATAATCTACCAATGCTGGGTTCAATGGAGATCTCCTTCACTGGAAAGACCGCCGTGGTAACCGGCGGCTCGTACGGCATCGGCCGGGCGATGGCGGCGGCGCTGGCGGCGTGTGGCGCGCGCGTGTATATTTTCGACGTCGAACAGACGCCGCTCGATTTCAAGGCGTCGATTGTCGCGTGCGACGTCACTTCGCGCCACAGCTTGCGCGCGGCGTTCGACGTTTCGGGGCCTCCCGATGTCGTCATGATCAACGCAGGCACCGGCATCGTGAAGCCGCTGGCCGAGACCGATCGCGCGGTGTGGGATAAGACGATCGCGTTGAACTTGACCGCTGCGTTTGAAACGCTGCAGGAGGCATCGGCGCGCATGAAACCGAAGGGCGGCGCGATCGTATTGACGGCGTCGACGAACTCTTACGACGGCGAAGAAAATCTAATCGCCTACAACGCGACCAAGTCTGGCGTGCTGGGGCTGGTGCACACGGCGGCCAATGAACTCGGGCCGTTCGGCATTCGCGTGAATGCGGTGAATCCGGGATTGATTCGAACGCGGCTCACCAAAGGCAGCTTCGACAACCCCGCCGTGTTGAAGGATTATTTCCGCGCGATTCCGATGGGACGTGGCGGCGAAGCAGCGGAGGTCGCCAAGGCCGCGGTGTTTCTCGCTTCGGATTGGGCGAGCTACATCACGGGTGCGACGCTGCTCGTCGATGGCGGGCAGATGTGTTGCAAGTTCGGGCCGTGGCGGGATGAAGACGCGACGTTCGAGAGCGATCACTGGCAGCGGCGTTAATCGGCGCGTGGGATCAGGCTGTCAAGATACGCCGCGTCGCGGGTGAAGATAGGGATCTCGGCGTCAACGGCGAAGCGATCTTCGGTCCGCCGTACGACGCGGCCTCGTTTGAAGTCGGCCGGCCACTTCGCCCAGTTGTCGCCCTTGTCGTGGATGAGGTCGTGTTTTTCGCTCGCCGATTTACCTAGTAGTTCCTCGTGGGAATAATAATGCGACGCCAGCATGTTGAGGCTGTTGCGCGAGGCGTCGTCCTGACGCCAGCGGAAATACTTTTCGACCTCGGCGCGGTTGGGAATGGCGAACACACGGGCATCGAACGCCGCGAGGCCCGGTTCTGCAAACGCGCGATGAAACGCCGCCGTGAAGAGGCTGGCCGAGACAGATGCGATCTTCTGCACCGAGCCGTCGAACCACATGCGCGAGTCGTCGCGGCCGAAATCGGACATCAGGAACGAGTACTCATCGCTTTGCCCGTAGGCGAACGCGCAGCCGGTCATTTGCTCGCAAACGTGGATCGCGGCGGCGTCCAGTGCATCGGCGAGAGGCCGGTGATACGGCCTTGGCATGTTGCGCGTGAAGGTGTGAAATCCTTTGCCGTCGATGCGCACGACGACCCAGGTCTTGCGCGGCAGCAGCACGCGCGCGGGATCTTCGAAGTACGTCTTGATGCGATCGCCGAGTTCGTCGTTCATTAATTCACGGTACGATTCGATTTTCCCATGCGCGTGGTTCTGGATACGAACATCTTGATTTCGGCTTGCATCAAGCCGGGCGGCAATGAAGCGCGGATGATCGAACTCGTTCAGGCCGGCGTGCTGGTTGCGTGCCTTTCGGGAGCGCTTCTCGAAGAGTATCGCGAAGTGGCCGCGCGGAAAAAGTTCGAAACACGGCGCGAGTGCCTCATTGGAGCGATTGACGCGATCCGGGCGAACGCGGTCGTCGTCGATCCGCTTGAGCGATGCGATGCCTGCACCGATCCCGACGACAATCTGCTTCTCGAGTGCGCGCTGGCGGCGAAGGCGGCATTTGTCGTGACGGGCAATCTGGCGGACTTCCCATCGGAATGGCGCGGTGTGCGCGTTGTCAACGCGCGCGCTATGTTGACCGCGTGACCTCGGCGAGACGCCGCCGCAGGTAACGGGTCTCGGCGGCGTTCTGCGTGAGGTGAAGCGCCTGCCGGTATGCCTCGGCGGCTTCGCTGTCCCGGCCGAGGCGGCGCAGCAGATCCGCACGGCTGGCAGGCAGCAGCGCGTAGCCGGGCAGTTCGATCCCTTCCATCGCAGCCAGTCCCGCCTCGCAGCCTCTCGCCATGGCGGTTGCAACGGCGCGGTTCAACTCGACGATCGGCGTTGGCGAGAGCCGATAGAGTTCGCCGTAGAGCGCTTCGATCTCAAGCCAATCGGTGTCGGCGGCGTGAGCGGCGTGTCCGTGCACGGCGGCGATCGCCGCTTGCAATTGATAGGTGCCAAGCTGCCCGCGCGTGAGAGCGCGCTGCAGGACGGCGTCACCTTCGTCGATGGCCGAACGATTCCAACGAGACCGGTCCTGCTGTTCGAGCGTCAACAGTTCGCCGTGATCGTCGACACGCGCCGCGCTACGCGCGTGTTGCAGCAGTAGCAGCGCGAGCAGCCCTTCGACTTCGGCCTGACCCGGCAGAAGGTCAACCAGAACGCGCGCAAGCTGGATGGCTTCCTCGCAAAGTGCGGTGCGTTGCAACATCTCGCCGGCGCTGGCGGTGTAACCTTCGTTGAAAACAAGATAGACAACGGCGAGCACGGCCTCGGTCCGTTCTTCGAGCCGGTCGGGGCGGGGTAGTTCGTAAGGAATGTTCGCCGCGCGGATTTTGTGTTTGGCCCTCACCAGGCGTTGCGCCATTGTTGGTTCGGGAACAAGAAACGCGCGTGCGATCTCACCCGTAGTGAGGCCACAGAGGGTTCGAAGGGTCAGCGCGATTTGCGCATCCACGGCCAGAGCCGGATGGCAACACGTGAACAGAAGCCGCAGACGGTCATCGCGATCTCTCCAGTACATTTCGTCTCCGCCGGCTAGTGCTTCCGCCGTCGAACTCGTCTCTTCCAGCGGCGCCTGACGGGCCGACCGCCGCATGCGATCGATCGCCTTTCGATGCGCTACTGTTTGAATCCACGCACCCGGATTTGCGGGCGGGCCGTTCCGCCAGTGTTCGATCGCAGCGACGAACGCATCCTGCATCGCGTCTTCGGCCAGGTCGATGGACCCGGCGACACGAATGAGGGTTGCCAGAATGCGGCCGTGCTCGCGCCGGAAGACCCGCTCTAAATCGGCGAGCATCAGCCGGGAAAATCCAGAACCGGCCGTACTTCGACGGCGACACCACCATCGGTATGCAGACGGCAGATGCGCGCGCCGAGTTCGATGGCCTCGTCGAGGTCCTTGCATTCGAACAGATAGAAGCCGCCCAGTTGTTCCTTGGTCTCGGCGTACGGGCCGTCGAGCGTGGAGAGTTTTCCTCCGGCGGTGACGCGCACCGTGGTCGCCGTCGATGTGGGCTGAAGCGGTTCGCCTCCTAGCAGGTGTCCGCTCTGTTTCACCTCTTCGGTAAAGGCCATGTAGCGGCCGAACAGCGCCTCTTGATCGGCGGGTGGCGCGGCGGCGGCCTTCTGTTCGTTCTCAAAAATCAGTGCCATGTATTTCATGGGTGTCTCCTTCCAACGAAATCGCGCGCAACGGACTCGTTCCGGCTCGGCCAATTGTGGCCGTGCCTTTGCAGCCTGTGCGCTTCATAATCTCGACGCACGAGGTGGCGGCTTTTCGACAGGCGGCCTTGAAAATATTTTCGCAGGTGGTCAGTGAAGGGACGCGAGCCGCCGCCACGCGGGCAAGGGCCGTTCGCGCCAACGGTAAAACGCACCGATGCGGAACGCGATCGACCAGTGCCGCCAAAGGGCTTTGTAGGCATCGAGTAATGAAACACGCGGATCGTAGATGTGCGCGGGCTCGGCGGTGAGGCCGTTCAGCTCCAGCACCTTGACGGCGCCGCCCGCGATTCGAACATCGAAGCGGCCGAGGTGGAACTCCGGCATCGTTTGCGCGATGCGATCGATCTCGGCTTCCAGGTACGGCGTGAGCCGTTCGCGCGCATCGACGAATACGCTGCCGCGACAGTGCGAGCCGATCTCCACCAGTGGGACCGTTTCCCCCAACGCGGCAACCCGTTCGGAACCGCTGTAAACGCTGGCTATCAGCGAAGCCCGGCGGTCGCGCGCGATCAATTCGGCGACCGAATGAACCCCATCGCCCGTGACCGTTGGAAACTGTTTGTGCGTAATCGATTCGATGCGACCGCGCGCCTCGCCGGGCATTCGGACATAGTAGATGCCAAGCTCGATGCCTTCGACATACTCCTGAACAATCGTCCGCTCTTCAACCACCGGAATCTCGTCCTCTTTATGAACGATGCGCACGCCTCTGCCGCGCTCGCCGACATCGGGCTTCACGACAAATGGAAACTTCCCGGCCTCAATGATCTCGCCCGCTTCGATCACGCGAAACGCCGGCACGGCGCCGCTTGGAGCGAGTGCGTTCAGAATTTCGGACTTCGACTCCCCGCAGAGCCCGCCCGCGAAAATCGATGGGTTCGCCAGCAGCGGCAATCGCAGCGAGCGGTAGCGAATGGCCAGCAGTGCGATCCACGGCACGACCGGCGCATACACCGCCCAGACAGGCCAAAACTCCCAATGTCTGTACTTGCGCCAATCGAACTTGCGGAGCCGCCATGCGGCAAGGCCGCCCAGCAACATCCATACCGGCACACCACGCGGCAACGCTTGTGCGCCGAACCGCGCCGATGCGCCAACTAGCAACGGCGTCCAAATGGCCGCGGCGACAAAGAACCACATCGCAAAACGCGCGGCGCTCTGGGCCATCGCGCCGGCCGCAAGATACGTCGGCAGCCGCATGCCCGGCGTGAACCGGCTCAAGACGACGGCAAGGCCTCCATACTTTTCGATCCATTCGAACGATCGCCCCTTGGCGAAGCGCCGTCCCGCCGCGCGGCCCGCGTAGAACAAGAGCATGTCGCCCGCTACGATGCCGGTCAAACAGGCCATCGTTCCTTCGAAGAACGAAATCGTGCCGGCCGCGACCATTGCGCCCGCGGCAATGCAAGCGAGGTCTTCCGAGATCAGCGTCGCAAGTGCGAGGCCTACAAAGATAGGCATGCCGCTACTCGCGTCATTTCATAGTGCGTCGACGGCACGCGCTTGCACGGCGCCGAAGGCGAGTAATCCATGCGGATCGCTTGCGCGTCGACCGTCACGCGCGTAAAGCTCACCGTCTCGGCGTCCTCGCGATGCATACAGGCCGACAGCGGGCCGAGCGCGCTGCCGTGGCTAGAGTGGAACACGCGCAGCAGTTGGTTGTCGAGCCGGCCGGTCTGTGCAAGCAAACGACGGAACTCCATGCGTCGATGAACTTGAGCGCCCGCGGCGTCGAAGGACGACGAAGTGAGCGGCATGCAGGCTTCGCCATCGTCAAGCGAAGAGCGCTTGGCACCGTCCCAACGCAGCACGAGCGCGGGCCGGCCCGGCTCAAGCACAACCGCTGTGAATGGAGAATAGACCGAGAGATTCGCGCGCGTGAATGCGCCGAGGACACTCGCGGCGTCCGACGACGCGATCCACTCCGGCAACAGCAAGCCTCGGCTGCGAGAGCCCGCCGGCCGCGGCTTGCCGTTTAGCAAACACAGCGTCAGGCCGAATTCGTTGACCGCAATCCATGTGCCGCCGTGATTGCCGTCGACGGGCGCCAGGTACTGCGTGCCGTCCGAGGCGTTCAACACTGGCGGCGACGCAGGAAGGCGCGTCTTCTTCTCATCGCGATTGCAGAACAGTGTGTAGCCGTCCGGCTGATGAAGCCAGCTTATCGTGCACATGCGGCCGCCATCCTTTCCTGATGACGCAGCGTCGATCGCGCCACGCCGAAGTCACGTTCTACTTCGACGCCGCGGCCGCGGAGCGTCATCGCGATCAAAGCGAAGTGATGCGTGGTGTGGCTCATCAGCGACTGCAACTCGCGGCTCGTCGACGATGGGAGCAGTTCGTCTTCCAAACCAGCCGGCGCGTCTTCCATGCGCACTAGCAGCAAGCGATCCTCCCGCACTCGCGTGAGCGACCACGAAATCCCGCGGATGCGGTGTTCGGCCGCGGCGCGGCACTGTTCAAGCGCGATGTCCCGGCGGCGCGCGTCATAGTCGACAACACCATCGCGGACACCCGTGAGGAAGCACTCATAGAATTCGATGATGTGCCGGAGTTGTGTCCCAATATGACGACAGGTAGCGTCGTCAAGCGCGGGCAGTAGCCGCAGCGATTGATCCAGCAATTGGACGTTTACGTTGAGCAGTGCGGACGAGATGGTCACGCCTCTACATCCCAACGCCACGCGAAAATATTCCGGAATACAAACACGGGCCCGCCGCATATAGGGGCGTGCAAGACAATCGGAACCACTGGCCGGAGTATTTGATGGAGGCGTTTGGCCTCGGCATGTTTATGTTCGTCGCCTGCGCGGCAACGGCTCTGCTGGAGCATCCGGCGTCGGCGCTGCATCAAGGGATCGAAAGCGCATTCGTACGACGCATCATCATGGGCGCCGCCATGGGCGTGACGGCGCTCGCGCTGATTATGTCGCCGTGGGGACAACGCTCCGGCGCGCATCTGAATCCTTCCGTGACGCTAACATTTTGGGCGCTCGGGAAAGTGGGCGGCGCCGATGCGATTCTTTACGTGTTGGCGCAATTCGCCGGCGGGCTGGCGGGCACGGGGCTTGCCTCGTTTGTCATCGGCATGCCACTTGACCACATGGCCGTCGGCTACGCCGCGACAACGCCCTCGATGAGCGGCAGCGCCAACGCTTTCGCCGCGGAGGCGATCATCTCCTTCCTACTCATGACAACGGTGCTCGGTCTGTCGAACAGCAAGACGTGGTACCGCTCGACACCCTACGCCGCGGCCGTGCTAGTGGCGCTGTTCATCATTGTCGAAGCGCCCGTCTCCGGCATGAGCATGAACCCCGCCCGAACATTCGCGTCGGCCGTGCCATCCGGCAACTGGCAATCGATCTGGATCTATTTCCTCGCGCCGCCGTTGGGCATGTTGTTAGCCGCGGCGTTTCATCACTATCGCAGTGAGGTCCACTGCGCCAAACTGCACCACGCCAACACGTGCCGGTGCATCTTCCGCTGCGAGTTCCCAAAGCTCCTTTCCAAGGTCTGAACATGAACCACTACGATGTCAT
>VFZQ01000267.1 GCA_016871135.1 Acidobacteriota bacterium
AGAGTTATGCGCAGCATGTTTCGACGACGGCTTGGGCGGTTTTGGCGCTGGTGGGGACGGCGGGGCGATAGGCGGTTGGCCAGAGCCGTTGAGCCGGGAGTGATTCGTTGGAGAAGCAGTTCGGGTTGTACCCGCCCGGCGCTACCGCACGCGAAACGGCACCGTGACTACGCCGCGATTGGTGCGCACGGTGATGCGGTTGAAGGTATCGACATCGAACGGCCGACCGACGCGGTTGCCGGCGAGGTCTTCGAGCGCAGTGTCGACGAGGAGCTTGTATTCCCGCGATTCCCAGTTTGTGTCGGGCGTGAAGACAAGAGTTGTTTCGTTAGCGGTTAGCGTGAGGGCTCCGCTCATGCCGTCGATGCCGATCAGCCGCGTGGCGAGCGCGGCGTCGAGCGGTTCACCGAAGGCTACAAGCAAAGGCGCGCGCGTGCCGGCATCCGGCAGTTGGAACGACCATTTGGAAGGCTCGACGGGCTCGCGATCTTCGGCACGGACGCGGAATTCGCGACGGAACTCTTGCGTTAGCGGATTGCCTTCGGCGTCGCGGTAGTCGCGGTCGACCTGCAACGTGTACGACTGGCCGGCGATGAGCGCCGAACCGACTTGGTCGCGCGGCATCACTCCACGTTTGATGCGGCCTGGATCGAAGAGCAGCGTGAGGCGTCTGGTTTCGCGGTCCCAGAGCTCCTGCTCAATTTCGAGAAACGCGAGTTCAACGACCTTGCCTTCGGTATTGAGCAAACGGATGCGTTCCCAGGCCTGGCCCTTCTCCATGGGCGCGGAGAACTCGAGATAGAACTTCAGTTGATTGGCGGGGATTTCCCGCGCGGTGGGATAGACCTGCGCGACGTGGGTCGTCGATTTGCGCTCGCGCACGGCGGCGGCGAAGCGGAACTCCTTGCCCGCGGCGATGGCGCGGCAGGCGACATCAGAGGGAATGGCGAAGCGGGGTTTAAAGATGACATCGGCGCCGTCGACCGCATATGTGCCCATGACCGGAGGCATCGACGCATCGCCTACGTGCACCCGGAAGACCGCGGGCCAGCCGCCTTCAGGCGGGATCGCGGGTAATCCGGCGGCTCGAAACGCGGAGCCCTCCCTGCGCACGGCGACCTCGGCCGCGTGCGCAGAGAGGGCCAGCGCGAGGAACGATACAACCTGTTTCACGACTACGGCAGCGCGATCGTGCGCAGATCCATCGAACCGCCGGTGGTCTGCAACAGGATGGCCGACTTGTCGTCGTACTTGTCGAGCTGCTGCACGTCCTTGAGCTCGGCGATCGTTTCGTACGGCACGCCCTGCTTTTCGGTCTGCGCAACGATGGCGGAGTAGCCGTCGAGATTGGCAGTCGGCAGCTTCATCACGCCACGGCTGGAGTTGGCCATGAGGATGAAGTCCTTTCCGCCCTTGGTGTAAACGATCATGTCGAGCGGGCGATTGCGATTGCCCAGTTCGGCGATGGTCTTGCCCTTCACCTTGTTGCCGGGCTTTAGTTCCGAGAGCGGAATCGTGACCAGCGGCGTGCAGGTGTAGGCAGCGAGCAGGTGCGGCGTGTTGGCGACCTTATAAGGAACGAAGGTACGAACGGGCGCGTTGGTTTCGAAGCGGCCGTGCGCACCGTGGAAGATTTCGATGCCCGCGCCCTTGTCGGCGGCCTTAAACGGATACGGGAACGAGCGGAGGCTGGAGGCGAACTCTTCATTCGACAGGCCGGCGACGAAGACGCGGCCTTCGGCGTAACCGATGTCGGTGATTGTTTCCATGCGCGGACTCTGGCCTCGGGCGTTCTTGGCTTCGGCCGAGGGCGCGTCGACGAGCGCAACCTTGGCGTGCTTCACGTTATCGAGCGAGAGTTCGCTGATTTTGCCGGAGGCGTCGGTGGTCATGATGAGCGAAACGGCCTGCGCGCCGCGGCCGCGCGCAACCGAGAGATAGACGCGGCGGGAGACGGGATTGACGGCGACGTCGGCGATCGAAATCTGATCGGCGGCAGTGCCGAGAACGGCGGCGATCTTTTCGTTGATCGCTTTCAATTCAATCTGGCCAGCATTCTTGTTTGGCGTTTTGTCGCCGGTGTCGATCGCGGTGAGCGTAGCCGACACGGTGTCGCCGACGAAGAGAATTCCAGCGGGGCCGAAGGCGAGCACGCCTGGCGATTTCAATTCCACTTTGCCGGTGGCCATTGACGGGCCTTCGGCAGAGAACGCGACAGAAGCGGCGATGGCCGCGCAGCCGAGCAACAAACGCATAGAGAACCTCCCTGGGGTTGAACTTCAGGGGAATGCTACCACAACGACGTATGGGTGCGGCAGGAGAATTCAACGACGTGGCGCCTTTCCGGCGGAGTACGGGGTATTCTCAATTAAGAACAGTACTGCCATGGCTACTCGACGAAACTTCCTAGCCGCCACCGCGACAACCGCCGCGCTGGCGCAGACACGCCCGAACGACAAGATTCGCATTGCGCTGATTGGAGCTGGCGGAATGGGGTCGGGCGATGTGCGCGCGGCGCTGCAGACGGGACTCACCGAGATGGTCGCGGCGGCCGATGTATACGAGGGCCGCCTGGCGCGCGCGAGGGAAGAATGGGGCACGCATCTGTTCACAACGCGCGACTATCGCGAAGTGCTGGCGAAGAAGGACATCGACGCAGTGATCGTAGCGACGCCCGATCACTGGCACGCGCAGATCGCCATCGACGCGATGAATGCTGGCAAGGACGTTTACGTCGAGAAACCGATGGTGCAGAAGGTCGAAGACGGCCATGCGGTGATCGCGGCGGCGAAGAAGACGAATCGGATCTTGCAGGTAGGTAGCCAGCGGGTGTCGTCGATCATATATGACAAGGCGCGCCAGTTGCTGGCGGCTGGCGCGATCGGCGAGCTGAATTTAGTCGAGGCGTGGTGGGATCGCAACTCGGCGATCGGAGCGTGGCAGTATTCGATGGATCCGGAGGCATCGCCGAAGACAATCGATTGGGATCGCTTCCTTGGCAGCGCGCCGAAGCGGCCGTTTGAGCCGATTCGGTTGTTCCGCTGGCGCAACTACCAGGACTACGGCACGGGCGTGGCGGGCGATCTCTTCGTGCACTTGTTCAGCGGCATGCATTTCATCACCGGCGCGCAGGGGCCGTCGCGTGTGTTCGCGACGGGCGGGCTTCGGTTTTGGAAGGACGGACGCGATGTCCCCGATGTGATGATGGGGCTCTACGATTACCCTGGCTTCAATTTGGCGCTGCGCGTGAATTTCGTCAATGGCGCGGGCGAAACGAGCGGGTTCCGGTTTGTCGGCAGTGAAGGAGTGATGACGGTCGGCAGCGGCGTGACGGTGGCGAAGGTCACGCGCGAGAATGCGCCTGGTCATACGATCGGTACGTTCCCGCGCAAGGTGCAGGACGAGATCCTGAAGAACTACAACGCGAAATATCCGCCGTCGGTCGCGACCGCGGACGGCATGATGCCGGTGGGCGAAGATCGCTTCAACGCGCCACGCGGGTACAGCGATCATCTCGATCATCATCGTAATTTTTGGAATGCCGTGAAGACGCGGACGCCGGTGGTGGAAGATGCGTTGTTCGGGCTTCGCGCGGCGGGCCCGGCGTTGCTTTCAAACCGTTCCTACTTTGAGAAGAAGACCCTGTTCTGGGACGCGGCGAAGTGCGAAGTCAAGGGATAGCGGCGCTGTTATTGGCGTGTATCTGTTTTGGCGCGGACGAGCGGCGCCTGTTGGTCGGCGAAGCACGCGCGCTCGGTGTTGCCGCGGGCGAGCACCGGCATGTACGCGTGCGGACTTCGCTCGACGGCGTCGAATGGTCTACATGGCGTGAGCTATCGACCGATGCGGAAGAGGGCACGCTGTTGTGGTTCGACTCGCCAGCGCGGCGCGTTGAAGTGGAAGGCGCGGGTTCGGCGAAGCTACTGCTGATTGATCCCGGCGTAACGCCGCGCGCCGTGGTCGCCGAGGGCGATCCGGCGATCGTTGGCCGCGCGCAGTGGTGCCCTGCCCCGTTTGTCTGCCCGGCGAATGCGAGTCCGTCGCGCACAACACCGACTCATCTCGTCGTGCATCACACCGCGGGCTCGAATTCGTCGACCGATTGGGCAGCGGTGATGCGCGCGATCTGGGAGTTGCATGTGCGCGGCAACGGGTGGGCCGATATCGGCTATAACTATCTGATCGATCCGAACGGCGTGGCGTATGAAGGGCGGGGCGATGGAATTTTGGGCGCGCACTTTTCGGGCGTCAATACGGGTACGGCGGGTTTTTCAATGATGGGGACGTTCACGGATCGCGCACCTTCATCCGCCTCGTTGACTAAGCTGCGCGAACTGCTCGCGTGGCAGGCGGCGAAGTACAATCTCGATCCACTGGGCCAAGCACGGCATGCGGCCAGCGGGCTCGATCTGAACGTCATCAGCGGGCATCGCGACGCCGGGCTTTCACCGCAAGCCAGTGGACGAACCGAGTGCCCCGGCGTGGCGCTCTACCCGCTGCTACCGAAGTTGCGCGACGACGTTTGTGCGTTGAGTTCGGGCTGCAAGCCGCGCAACGAACGCGCGAATCCATGCGCCGAAGCGACGGCGCCATGTGTGCCGCCGAACGCAATCGTCAATTCGGCGTCGTTCGATATTCGTCCTGTATCCGCGGGTTCGATCGTTTCGGTCTTCGGCGCGAAACTCGGCGGTTTGCGTGCAACGGTCAACGATCGCGCGGCCGAGATCCTCGCGAACACGGCGGAACAGATCAACCTTCTTCTCCCAGCGGCGACGCAGCCGGGCATGGCGAGATTGAAGTTGCTCGAAGACTCGACAACCCGCGTGGAGCGGCTGTTCAGCGTGACGGAAACAGCGGTGGCGTTTTATCCGGTCGCGGTGAATTTCGATGAGGGCGTACTAAATTCGGCGGCGACGCCGGTGGCGAAGGGCCGCCCGCTGGTGTTGTATGTGTCCGGTGCTGGCATCGCGCGGCCGTGGAGTGCGACGCTCGGCGGACAAGCGGCGGGGGCGTTGTTTCTGGGCGCTGCGCCCGGTTTTCCCGGTGTGCAGCAGTGCAACATCGAGGTGCCCGCGGACGCCGCGCCGGGCGAACAGGAATTGCAGATTACGGTTTCGGGCGTGCCCAGCGCGCCGCTCAAAGTTTTCGTTCAATAAGAAGGATTCAAGAACATGGCCTCTCCCAACGACAAGATTCGATTCGCTCTGATCGGCGCCGGGGGTATGGGTACCGGCGACGCGAACGATGTGCTCTCGCTCGGCGGCACCGAGATCGTGGCGGTCGGCGATGTCTACGACGGACGGCTGGAGCGCGCCAAGGAGCGCTGGGGCGCGGGCGTGTTCACGACGCGCGACTATCGCGAGATCATCGCGCGCAAGGATATCGACGCGGTGATCGTCGCGACGCCGGACCACTGGCACGCGCAGATCGCGCACGACGTGTTGCTATCCGGCAAAGACGTGTACGTCGAAAAGCCGATGTGTCACAAGTTCCCCGAGTGCCAGATGCTGATGGACGCGCAGGCAAGGTCGGGAAAGATCTTGCAGGTGGGTAGCCAGTACGCGAGCGCGATGGTTTTTCTTAAAGCGCAGCAGTTGATTCAGCAGGGCGCGATCGGCGAGTTGAATCTGGTCGAAGCGTGGCTCGATCGCAACACGGCGCTGGGCGCGTGGCAGTACACGCTCCCCGGCGCGGACGCCACGCCGGCGCGCATCGATTGGGACCGCTTCCTAGGCAATGCACCGAAGGTACCGTTTGAGCAGGTGCGGTTGTTCCGCTGGCGCAATTACAAGGACTACGGCACGGGCGTGAGCGGTGATCTGTTTGTGCATCTGCTCACGGGGCTGCATGTGGCGACGTCAAGCCTGGGGCCGAATCGGATCTACGCGACCGGCGGCGTACGGTATTGGAAAGACGGGCGCGACGCGTACGACGTGGTGCTGGCGATGATGGACTATCCGACGTTTACGTTCGCGCTGCGTGTGAATCTGGCGAGTGGCGCGGCGCCGCCGGAGCGGTTCGGGCTGAAGTTCGTAGGCAGTGAAGGCACTATGGAAGTGACGATGGGCGGCGTGACCGTCGACCGCAAACCGCGCGAGGCGGAGCCGGGTTATACGATCGACACCTTTTCGAAGGCGACACAGCAAAGGATCCTGGCGCAGTACCGGTCGAAGTATCCGTCGGCGAAACCGACCGCGGATGGCATGCGGCCCGATGGCAGCGAGCGCTTCACGCCGCCGCGGTCGCATAATGCGCACGTCGATCACGTGGCGAACTTCATTAACGCGGTGCGCACTCGCAAGCCTTTTTTCGAAGACGCGACGTTTGGTGCTCGAACGGCGGGGCCGTCGTTGGCTGTGAATCTGAGTTTGGAGAAGCAGCAGGCGATTCACTGGGATCCGCAGGGGATTCGGCTAGTTTAGAAGGGGTCGCGGGCCGTACAATAAATGCTACCGGAGGCGCGGCCGATCAAACACTTCGATCAAGAATTCTGGCAACGATGGGAAGGGCAAACCATCGGCGGAAAATTCGTGCTTGATCGTTTGACCGCTTTCGGCGGCACGGGCGCATCGTATGAGACATCGCACCGAGGACGCGCCGCACTGATTCGATTCTTTCCTGGAACGAGCGAAGAAGTCGCCGCACGGCGCAAGAGTTGGCGCGAGGCGGCGGGCCTTTCGCATCCGGCGCTGGTCGAAGTTTACTCGCGTGGTGAGACGACTTTCGATGAAGCGCTTTGCGCCTACATCGTCATGGAACGACCGGATCGAAATACGGAGGCGAACCTGGCGCGAGAGGCGCTGGCGGCTTTGATCGGCGTACTTCGGTATCTCCACGAACGTAGCTTCGCGCATGGGGAGTTAAACGCGGGAGAGCTTCTGCCTTATGGTGGCCAGTGGAAACTCTCGAGCCACACACTAACGCCAAGCGGCGACACCAACGCCGACTGCGCGGTCGTCGGCGAATTGGTAAAGCAATCGATGAACGGCAACCCAACACCGCCGTTGGCCCAAATCGTTAAGGGTGCGGCGGCGGGCTGGTCGGCCGCGCGGATGGAAGCATGCCTGCTTGGCAAGCAAGCCACACGACGAAAACTGTGGGCAGGCGGCGTGGCTGCGGTGGTACTCACGGTCGTGTTTGCATTCCGACCTGCGCCAACGACGGAAA
>VFZQ01000268.1 GCA_016871135.1 Acidobacteriota bacterium
AAACAGCGCCCGACATACCGCTAATCGACCCAGAAAAATTCGCCCCCGAAAGAAACCTCGGGGCCTGGGATGACGGCGACTTCTGGCGCTCGCCTCGCTCCAAACAAATCCTCGAAGACCTCCGCTGGCTCAACCACGGCAACCGAGACCTCCCCGGCGACCAACGTTTCTGGACCCTCGAAGAACGCAAATCAATCGCCTGGCGCACACGCTACGACGAAACCCTTCGCCGCATCGAGGACTGGAAAGAGGACGAAGAACCGCAGCCCATCGACTACATGTGGATGAAGTCGTTCACGCTCTTCTCGCTCGCCGAAAAAGTCCCTCCAGGACCCGCACAAGAAGCCGCGTACCGCATTTGGCTCACCTTCCTCGAATCAAGCTTCCAGACCGGCGTCCGCCAAAACACCTAGTTCGGACTCATGGACCGCGGCTTGAAAGCGAAGGCGCCCGGCATGGCCGATAGCCGCAATCCCGTCATCGCCGCGTACGCCTACTTCACCTCCACAATCACAAACTCCACGGCCGCGTCCGAATCGTTGCGATAGCTCTGTTTCCCCTTCTCGCGCCACTCGGTATGCCCATCGGAAAGCCGAACCACCACCTGCGGCGCGGTATAGGAAACCTCCTCCGACGCCGACCGCGCCTTCACCGGCACACGCAGCACCCGCACCTGCGGGTTCTCCGAATCCAGCTTCGCGAACTTCGGCACGCGCGCCAATTTCGTCAACGTCGGCGGCTCGTTCTTCATCTCAATCTCGATAATCCGAAACGCCGTGCCGCCGATATTCTCACTGGTGTGCAGGCCAACCTTCGGATCCCACCGCACCTGCCCCGCCGTGAACGGAATATCGTTCGGGCCCGTCTCCATGTTGACGATCTGCATCGTACCCTTATCCAAATGCACCATCACCCGGTTGACCAGATGCACATGCGGCCGGCTCTTCTGCGTCGGAATGTTCGCCGCCTTCACCACACGCACAAGCTTGTTCTCAAACACCAGCGGATTCTGCCCAAACACGCAGTACGCAACGAAAGCTGAAAGAAGGAATCGCATAGAGAGTCCGTACGATTCTGCCACAATAGTGACGATTGGATCTATTCGAGAAGCCGCGCGCCCGCATGACGGAGCTTCGCGCAATCCGCCAGGCCGCCGCTCAAGAACACGAAAAGCGGCATCATCGTTTCGGATATCTGCGCCTCGCGCTCGGCGCCATGCTACTCTACGCCGGCTGGCTCGGCCTCGCCCACCCGGAAGAAACGCCCTGGCCGTTCTTGATCCAACTCGTCTTGTTCATGTCGGCGACAATGATCCACTCGCGCGTCATTCGGCGCATGGAGTTCGCACAGCGCTCGGTCGACTACTACGATCGCGGCCTCGTCCGCCTCAACGGCGACTATTCGAAAACGCCATCGCGCGGCGACTCCTTCGCCGATCCGCACCACCCTTTCTCCGGTGACCTCGACCTCTTCGGCGCCGGCGGCCTCTTCGAACGCCTCTGCCATGCTCGCACGCGCGAAGGCGAATCGACTCTGGCCGGTTGGCTGCTCGATCAAGCCGGCCCGCCCGCCGCCCCAGCGCGCCTCGCCGCCGCCGCCGAACTCGCCGATCGCGTCGAACTCCGTGAAGCACTCGCCGTACTCGGACCGGATCTTCATTCCGCCCTTCACCCGAAGGCCCTGCGCGAATGGTCCACTGGCCAGTCAATGCTCTTTCCAGCCGCAACGAAATGGCTCTGGATAACAGCGGCGTTTTCCACCGCCTGCGTCGCCGCGTCAATCGCATTGCAAGCACTCTCGCCACTCGGCCTCGGGATCTTGCTGTCCTCGGCGGTCTTCGGCCTTTATCACAAGACGATCCTCCTGGCCCTACACGAAACATCCCACGCCGGCCGCGATTTGAAGGTGCTGCAAGAGGCCCTCGCCCTCATCGACAACAACACTTTTGAAAGCGATCTGCTCAAGAACATCCAATCGCGGATCAAAAGCGACGGACCCGCCGCCAGCCATCGCATCGGCAAACTCGCCAAACTGGCCGAATGGATCGACTCCCTCGACAACCAGGGCTTCCGCCTCCTTGATCTTCTGTTCTTGTTCTCTCTCCACTTCGTCCGCGCCGCCGACAACTGGCGCACCATCAACGGCACTCTCGTCGACACCTGGCTGAAAGCGGTCGGCGAATTCGAAGCGCTCGCATCGCTAGCGGCATGGCAGTACGAAAACCCCGACACCGCCGCGCCCAATTGGACGGACACACCCACCCTGCAAGGCGAAGCCCTCCGCCATCCACTCATCCCGCGCGACCGCGTCATAACGAACGACGCCGGCCTTGGCGCCGCGACCCGCCTGCTAGTCGTCAGCGGTTCGAACATGAGCGGCAAAAGCACGTATTTGAGGACTCTCGGCCTGAACGTCGTGTTAGCCCACGCCGGAGCAACGGTCGCTGCGAAGAGTCTGACGCTGAGCCCCCTCTGGCTCGGCGCATCGATTAGAACGGTCGACTCACTCCAGGAAGGTGCGTCACGCTTCTACGCCGAGCTACAGCGCCTCAAAACCATAGTCGACATGTCCGGCCAAAACCGCAAGCTTTTGTTCCTGCTCGACGAACTCCTCAGCGGGACGAACTCGCACGACCGGCGCATCGGTGCCGCCGGCATCGTGTCGAAGCTCCTCGAACGTGGCGCCATCGGCCTCGTCACAACACACGACCTCGCCCTCGCCGACATCGCATCGGATCACACCAACGTCCACTTCGAAGACGAAATCGTAGACGGCAAAATCCACTTCGACTACCGCATGAAACCCGGCGTCGTCCGCACGTCAAACGCCCTGGCCCTCATGCGCGCCGTCGGCCTCGACGTGCCCGCCAGCTAGGTCTATAATCGGAGTATCCGGATCACCCGCGCATCCGCAGGAGGTTTCTCCATGCTGAATTGGTGTGCCATAGCAGTACTGGCAACTCCGCTTGCCGCGCAATCCGTGGTCTTTGACTACCCCGTAAACATCCATACCGGCGGTACATCGACTATGCCCCTCTTCGAGTGCAATCAGTGCATCGAGATATCGGATTTCAACTCCGACGGGCACCTCGACATAGTTTTTTCCTATCCCCGCTCGAACTTCCCCACCTACGGAATTCTACTCGGTGATGGGCGCGGCGGATTTCGTGAGGGGCCGTTTCCCTATGGGGATTCCACAGCCTTTCGGCTGGTAAAAGGGCAGTTCCTTGTCGAAAACAAGCCGAGCATAGCCTTCCGAAATCGAATCGTCTCAACCTCACCTCAGGGAGACCCGGTCGTTACAACGGCCACAATCTCAGAATGCGTTTCCATCCTCTTCGCCGCCGATTTCAATGGCGATGGCAAGTCAGACGCCATCTGCGAAGACCGCATTCATATCAACGAAGGAGACGGCAAATTCCGGCTCGCCAGCGAATTCACCGGTGTACCCTTGCTCGTCTCGGACTTCAACAACGATCGCGTTCCCGATTTGCTCTTGCGGCTTCAGTCCGGAGAACTCGTGCTGCGGCCCGGCCGCGCCGACGGAACACTCGAAGACTCCAAATCGCTGCCTCTTGAGCCCGACCAGAAGTGGGCCAACCCAGTGGTGGCCGATTGGAACGGCGACGGCGCGAACGATCTCGCGATCGCCGCGTCGGATGGCCGATCGATTCTTGTCCTTCGAGGAAATAGGGACAGAACGTTTGGTACTCCCTTGCGGATTCCCCATTTCGGTGGCCGCGTCCACGCCGCGGCCGACTTTAATCGCGACGGGCGCCTCGATCTCTTGTTGGACAACGCAGTGTTGCCAGGTAACGGAGACGGCACGTTCCTACCGGGCCGCTACTTCGCGCCAACGGTGGATGTATGCGGCGAGGCTACAGCGAACGCGTATCGGTGCAATGCGGGAAACCCTTACAATGCCGTCGCGGATTTTAATGAGGATGGCGTTCCCGATGTAGTCTCAGTCATTTGGGTCCATGCTTTGACCAGTCGCACCCGCGCGATGTTCACACTCCTGCTGAACCGGCCCGCAAAGGGCGGCCTCGCAATCAATGGCGTCTCCGCCGCGACGGGATCGGCGCCCGTAAGCCCAGGCGCAATCGCAACCGCTTATGGCACGGAACTCGCCCCAACCACCGAAACCGCGCCACTGGGTCAATCGCCGACAACACTCGGCGGGATCCGCCTCCACTTCCGCGACCGCAGCCAAACCCAATCGGTTCTTGCGCCGCTCCTCTACGTCTCCCCCACTCAAATCAACTACATCGTGCCACAGGCCGCCGGAACCACAAGTAGGGTCAACATTGAACGCGTCGGCACTCCTCGTTCCGACACGGCAATGTCCGTCCTCATCGAACCTGCCGCGCCCGGAATCTTCACGCGCGACAACGGCCTCGCCGCCGGAGCCGAAGAATTCTTTGACGTCGCCGGCCCAACTCCATTCCTCACTCTCTACGGCACCGGTTTCACGAACGCCTCAGCCGCCAACACGGCCTGCGACATCGCCGGCCAGCGCATCGTCCCAATCTACGCCGGCCCGCAAACCCAGTTCGCCGGCCTCGATCAAATCAACCTTCGACTCCCGCTCGCTCTCGCCGGAAAAGGCCTCGCGCAGGTCTCCTGCACAACAGCCCAAGCCGGCCGCACATTTACCACCAACCCCGCGCAAATCATCCTCCGCTGAACAGCCCCGTGCCACGCTTTTATCCTGCATGTCGGGTCACTCGCCCGAGACCCAAGTCGCCTGCGTCTCTTGCGCAGCGCCGCTTCGATCACGACGCGCTCTCCATCACACACCTCGTCGAGCACCCATTCAAAGCGCTCAACCGCGTCGACGGTGCCATGTTCCGCACGCTTCGAACGCTTGTGCTTGAACCCCGAAGCCTCACCGGCGACTGGGTGGCGGGCCGGCGGAAACCTCTCCTGCCCCCGTCCAATTCTTCCCGGTCTTGAAGGTCCGGTTTTTCTTGCGCAGACGCTGAATGGATGGAACACGCTCACAACGAATCTGGAAGTCCATGTATCGCCCACCCACCATCCAAACAGCGCCAAGACGATGATGAAAGAACGACTGGCCGCACGCGGTATCACCTATTAGGCTTACCGCCCCGCGTTCGATGCCGAAGCCGCTATCCAAGCCTAATCATGATGGTGCCGTTACTTGCGATCTTCGTCACGCTACTTTCAATCGGGCTTCATCGCTTCGTCTTCGAACACCTTGTTTTCTCGCTTCACTTCTACGCGTTTTTTCATCTCTACCTCTCCGTCACAAACTCGCTGCCAACTCTCGTCTCGGCGCAGTGCAGGCCTCGGTGGCGCTCTATTTCGCTTTCGCGGTCCGGACGGTCTACGGTCACGGCTGGATCGTCTCCGTTGCAAAAGTGTTGCTCTCTCCGATGTGGTGTTGAACATCTTGTACCTCTACCCCTTCATCCTCTTCCTGACAGCCGACCGGTCAACCTAGCGGTATGCTCGAGAAACGCTTCGTAAAACCGTCTGCCAGCCAACCATCTAACCCTCCGAACAGCGCTTCCCGGAATGCCCTTGACAACATCTCCAGCCGACGGTAGACTGGACACTTGAACAACTGTTCAAGTGTCCAGTTCAATCCATGCGAGCAATAGCCAAACTTGAAGCGGCCTGTGCCGGCGAACGGCACAGGCTCCGAAACATCGGCCCTCCCGTTAGCGACCAGGCGATGGACCGCGCGGCACGCATCTTTCGCGCACTCGGCGATGCGCCGCGTCTTCGCCTAATGGCGCTTCTGGCGCAAGGCGAGGCCTGCGTCACCGAAGTCGCCAACGCCGAGGGCGAAGAGATTTCGACCATTTCCCAGCGCCTTCGCGTGCTCCGGGCCGAAGGGCTCGTCTCACGCCGCCGCGAAGGGAAACACATTCTCTACGGACTTGCCGACCAGCACGTCTTCGATCTTGTTTTTAACGCGCTCGCCCACGCGAGCGAACACAAACCAGCAACGAGGTAAAGGATCATGTCTCACCACACTCACGAAGGTCACGACCATCAACACGGCGCCGGATGCGGTCATACGGCCATTCTTCATGACGGCCACGTCGATTACCTTCACGACGGGCATCTGCATAGCGCGCACGAAGACCACTACGACGAACACACCATTGCCGTCGATGGCGCCAATCCCGCCGATTGCACGCCCGGCCACGCCTGCGGTGGTCACGACGCCGCCCACGTGCACGGACCGGGCTGCGGACACGAAGCGGTGCCGCACGGCGATCATACCGATTATCTGGTTGCCGGACATCTCCATCATCCACACAACGGCCATTGCGATCACCACGGCGCCGTCGCAATCGCATGAGCGCTCCGGCCACACGCGATACGAAACAAAAGCGGGCTATCCGCGCGGCGTTCCTCGCGGCCGATCGTCCGCTCAATCCCGAGCAGGTGCGCGAAATGGCGAGCGCGGAAAAGGTTGGCCTAGGCATCGCGACCGTGTATCGGAACATCAAGCAGTTGCTCGAAGAAGGTTGGCTGACAATCGTGCAGTTGCCGGGCGAAAACGCGCATTTTGAAGTCGCTGGCAAGGCGCATCATCATCACTTTCACTGCAAGAGCTGTAAGAAGGTGTTTGCGCTGATGGCGTGCCTGCCGAACGTCCAGACACTCGCGCCGGCCGGCTTCCGCGTCAGCGGGCACGAATTGCTGCTCTACGGCACTTGCGAAACCTGCGCTCAGGCCTGAAGCGTGTGACGCCGATTTGAACTCGGCGTTGCACGCATTTCCGATGCCCCCCTCAGTGTCTGTGCGTCCGTGGCACCGAAGCCTCGGCTTGTACTTCAGCGCCCATCGGCGAGCCAGATGCTAAACTGAATGTTTGGGGCCATTGTTTCACGCTCCAGGTCCGGGCGGTTAGCTCAGCCGGTTAGAGCGCCTGCCTTACAAGCAGGAGGTCCACAGTTCGATCCTGTGACCGCCCACCATTCAAATCAATAACTTGCGGAACCGGGCTCGGTCCGCAAGTGGCCAGTGTGACGTGGATTGTGACGTAACCCCCTCCTGAGAGCCTCAATTGAGGCGTTTCGTCTGCATTAGCTCCTCGGTCTTCGGCGCGGCCATCAGCCCGCCTTCGAGCTTCGAGAGTGCATCGCGCTTCGCCGTCATGCGGACGTGAGAGTAGGGTTCAAGCA
>VFZQ01000269.1 GCA_016871135.1 Acidobacteriota bacterium
TCGAAAGCAGCCCGGCAGGCGGACAGCCGATTCCCGAGTTCGAACCGTATGTCCTGAAGGGGAAGAACAAGCGGCGACACACTTTCCACATACGCGGCCGCTACGGGCCGGCGGGGATCACGCTAGAGGTTTCGAATTGATCAAAGGCGAGCGTACCGGTTATGAATTCGCCGTGTTGTTTGACTACGATGCGGACATCCTCGCCGAGTACGCAAAACTGATCCGGAAAATTCGTCTCGGCACCGCGGTTCGCCATATCCAGCAGTCCGAATACGGACCGAGTATTGATCTCGATACCGGAGTTGCGGGAAGAATTGCCTGGGACGAACGATTCGATGGGGAGATTCCGCTGCTCATAATCGACGGCAAACCGTACTCGTGGGAGGCGGTCGGCCGAATGCTCATGACCTTCGAGGGATTCAACTTCCGTTTAACGATTCACGATCCAACCGACGACGTGTAGAATTGCGTACATGTCAGCCTTACCGCTCCGCATCGCCTTCGTTTCGCTGATCACGCTGTCGTTCGCATTGACGCAAACCCGCCCGTCACTCGACGGCGTAACGGGCAAATGGTACAAAGGCAACCTCCATACGCACACGCTGAACAGCGACGGCGACTCCTCGCCGCTCGAAGTGGCAACGTGGTATCGCGAGCACGGTTATCAATTCCTCGCGCTGACCGATCACAACGTTTTCACCGATCCCACCGGCCTCAACGGCATTCTCGCCGCGCGCGAAAAGTTCGTGCTCATCCCGGCCGAGGAACTCACCGATTCCTACGCGAAACGGCCCATTCACATCAACGGCCTCAACCTTACGAAGGAAGTACAGCCGCAGCACGGCAACAGCGTCAGTGAGACGATTCAGCGCGACATCGATCTCATCCGCGCCGCGGGCGGACTGCCTTCGCTCAATCATCCGAACTTCCACTGGGCCATCAGCGCGGCTGACATGGCGAAGGTTCGAAACCTGCGTGTGTTCGAAGTCTTCAATGGCCATCCGACAGTAAACAATGTCGGCGGGGGCGGTTCGCCGTCGCTCGAAGAGATGTGGGACGTTTTGCTCACCGGCGGCCAACAGGTCTACGGCATCGCCGTCGACGACGCGCACGTCTTCAAACAGACTGGACAGGAGTTTTCGAATCCCGGACGCGGGTGGGTTGTTGTGCGGGCCGAGTCGCTAACGCCGGGGAACATTGTGAAGGCGATCGAAGACGGCCGGTTCTATGCGAGTTCCGGCGTGCAATTGATCGAAGTGGTCACGAGTGCCAATGAATACCGCATCGAAATCAAAGAGCGCCCGCAGGAGAAGTTCACGACATACTTCATCGGTGCGGGCGGGAAGGTCCTTGACAAGACGTATGAGACGATCGCGACTTACAAATACAAGGGCGGCGAAAAATACGTTCGCGCGCGAGTGGAGTCGTCCTTTGGGGTTACGGCCTGGACGCAGCCCGTTTTCCGCTAGGACGGAATGGTGCTGGCGTTGCCATCGCGCATGGCCAAGTACGTGGGCGACATGATTTCAACGCCGCCTTCCTTGAAGCATTCCTGGATGTTCTTGTGCAGGCCGGCCTGGATTTCCACCATGCGTGACGCCGCGCGAGTGTAGACGTTGATTTCGTAGCCGACGTGGAAATCGTTCAGCGCACGCTGCAGCACAAACGGCTTGGGGTCTTGCAGGACAAACGGCGTTTTTAGCGCGGCGGCAATGAGCAGTTCATGGACGGTGGGCCACGGCACGTTATAGCCAATGGTGACGCTGGTGTGCACGATCAGGCCGTCGCCGGCCGCGTAGGCGGAGTAGTTGATCACCTGGCCACCGAGGACCGCGCTATTGGGCACGATGACTTCCGCATTTTTGATGGTGCGCACGCGCGTGACAAGCAGCGACTGCTCGACGACATCGCCAATGGCATCGCCGATTTGAACGCGATCGCCGGCTTTGAATGCGCGCATGTAGATGAGGATGAACCCGCTGATAACGTTGCCCATCGCCGATCCGGAGCCAAGCGACACCAGCACGCCCACGAAGATCGACGCGCCGCGTAGCGCGGGGGAGTCGCCGCCCGGCAGGTACGGGAACGCAACAACGATGCCGAGCACGGTTAACAACAACTGCGCCAGACGGTAGGTCGGGGCGGCCCATTCAGCGTGAAACGACTTCGACACGATGCGGCCCGATTGAAACGCCAGCTTGAGAGTTTTTGCCGCGCGGATGAAGCCTGTGGTCAATACCGCCACAACGGCGAGTACGAACAGATTCGGCAGGTACGACGCGAGAGTGAACGCGCCGTTCTTGACCGCTCCGCTGACCGAGCCGGCTATGACATCCGACAGTGACTGCGTGGCAGCGAAGCGCCCGAGAATGTAGGCGGCCGCGATGGTGGCGACTACGAGCGCACCGGTAGCCGCTGTGAGTTGCAGCCCGGTGCGAAGAAAGACCTCGAGCGTGTTTTCGAAGATGCGCAGTACACGCCCTAGCTTTCTGGCGGCGACGGCGCGGTCGATGGCGTTTTCAAGCCATGTCGAAAGGCGTTTGTAGATCAAGTGAATCGCGATAAACGCGAAGATCATCAGCACGAACGCGCCGGCCGAGAGCGCGGTGGCGCGGGCCAGCGATTGCGCCGAACGCGCCGCGCGATACCGTTCAATGGCAGCGGTCACTGCACGGCTGCGAGTGGCGGTGAGCGCTTCGCGAGAGGCTCCTTCGACGCGCGCGTCTTCGTCGGTGACCGACGTGACGTAGACGCGGTCGATGAGGATCATCGTGTCCGATGGGCCGGGGACTATGCGGACATCGGCGGGGTTGCGGAACGCGTCGTCGGCGATGTGGATAATGTTTGACTGAACGTCGGCGGCGCGGGCCTCGGGTGAGAATGTACCGAGCGGGGCCCGGACGGTCCAGAGCGTCTGACCGTCGACGACAACGGGCGCGCCGGGCTGGCCGTAAAGGCTAGCAGCGGTCGCCAAGATCAACGCGATTCGCATTCCTTCTATTAGAACCAATGATTTCCGCGCGTGCTGTGAGAGACTGGCGGAATGGTCCTTTGGTTGCTGGCCGCCAGCTTGGCGGGGAACGACATAACCGTGAACGCTGTCGACTTCGTGCGGCAGGAGAAAACGGAAAAGCGCGGGTGGAAAGTGGTCGAGCGTTCGCTGCAGGTGCTTCCCGACACGCGCCGCACGCACGACGACAAATTGATTCGTGGCGAGAATTTTTCCGATGTCGCCGGCGAGATGGCCGTTCTCAGCTACAAGGTGCGGTTTCCGGCTCCTGGCCGCTACTACGTCTGGGTGCGCGCCTACTCGACCGGCACGGAAGACAACGGGATCCACGTTGGCCTGAACGGCGCCTGGCCGGAGAGCGGCCGGCGCATGCAGTGGTGCGAGGGCAAGAACGCATGGACATGGGCGAGCAAACAACGCACCGAGGCGAATCATTGCGGGGAGCCCGGAAAGATCTGGCTGGATGTGCCGTCGGCAGGCGAGCACACCGTGCAGTTCTCGATGCGCGAAGACGGATTTCGGTTCGACCAGTTCCGGCTTAGCCTCGCTCCGCCCGTTCGATAGGATGTATCTATTCCAACGCCAGTCATAGTTCGATGGCCCACGCGCGACACCGCGGCCGACCGGTTGCTCGCGCAACTCGCGCCCGATCGCGTGCTTGGCGACGACGAAGCGGTCGACGGATCCGTTACTCGCGGCCTCTGGCCAGGTACGCGCGATATGCCGCGAAAGGAAGGCGACGCCGATATCGCCAGCGCCAGCCGCGAGCCGTGGGTCGACGCCAACGGCTATCTGGCCGCGTTTGAAAAAGCGCTCGGTGGCACGGCGCTGCTCGCGCAACAGCACAAAGACGAGTCGCGCGGTGTGCCGTTCGACACGCTCGAACTCGCACTGATCGAAGCGCGCGTCAATGGCGGGAATTTTGTTCTCTCCGTCGAGCCGCGCTATCGCAAGGCGCTCATCGCGAACGATGCGAAGGCGCTTGAGGCCTGGGCCAATCTCGTGCGTACATTGAAGTGGCTGCGCGCGAATGAGGCGCTTTTCTCGAAACCCGCACAGCCGATCATCACGACTTTGGTCGAACGCAGCATCGGATCGAGTGAGATCGCGAACCTCCTTTATCGCCGCGGTGCGAGCCCGTTTCTTACTGCGAAAGTTCCGGCGCCGAACCCGCGGATTCTTGCGCTCGTCGCGACCGGGTTGAAAGCGGTGCCGCCGGCGGTGTTCGATCACGCGCGTACGGGAGCCACCGTCGTCATCGACACCACTCCCCCATCCGATGCGCGTGTCATCAAGACGGATCCGGATCGCCGCGTGCTGGCGCTCGGAAAAGGCCAGATCTTCGCCTACAACAAACGCATCGCCGATCCCAGCGAATTTGCTTTAGACGTCATCGACATCGTGACGCACCGGCGCCGCGCCGCGCGGTTATGGAACGCGCCCGCGACAATCCCTCTCGCCACCGAAGGCGGGCTGCTGCACCTAATCAACTACAGCGGCGAGTCAACGAAAGAGATGCAGGTCCGTTACCAGGGCAAGTTCACGCGGGCGACGTTGATCGGTCCGGACGGGCCGCCGCAAGAGTTGAAGGTCTACAAGCGCGCCGAAACGACTGAGGTGTTTCCACCTCCGGTGCGCCGCCTGGCGGTCATTCAATTTCGATAAACTAACGGACGTATGATTAGCCGACGCCAAGCGATCGGGGCGGCTCTGCTTTCGCCGTACTCGTTAGTAGGCGCGCCCGCGCGCGTCGCCAAGCAGCACTTTGCGGTCCATCCGTTCGTCGAGAAAAACTCGAAGGCGGTCTTTATCAAGAAGACGCGCGTGCCGCACAAGATGGACGAAGCGGCGAAGCTGCGCGAAGGCATTGCGTTCGCGCGCGAAGTGTTCGTTCCGGCCGACAGCGGCGTTCCAGTTTCGCACCGCATTGTTCTCAAGCCCAATTTCACAAGCGTCCGCAACGAACGCAAACATGAGGAAAACTGGGGCACAGGCACCGATCCGCAGTTTTACGAGGGCATCATCGTCGGGCTCAAGGAACTCGGCCTTAAGAAATTCCACTTCCTCGAAGCGAACAATTTTCACACCTGGAACTACCGCGGCATGGCCGACATCAACGACCGCCATGGCGTTGAAGTCAACGAGCCCGATCGCCGCCCGCGCAATTTTCGCGAGGGTTACGAGATGACGTGGACGAAGGTCCCCGATCCGGTCGTCTATTCGAAAATCCCACACTATGCGCCCGTTAATGAGCCCGATACCTGGCTATTGAACATCGCCAAGTGGAAGTCCCACGGCATGTGCATGACGCTGGCCACGAAGAATGAACAGGGCCTTGTCGTGAAGCCTTACGTCCGGTTTTGTCCCGGCTGGAATATGGTCACCGGCGTGCCCGATTTCATGAAGGAGAACATTCATCCGGATGTCGAACGGCGTGTGAACAACTTCTTCGATCGCCACGTTCGTATGGGCTATGCGCGCTATCAAAGCAAGGCAAACTTAAGCCCCGTGCATCAGGAAATCTGGGCGCATAAGACTTGCGACAATGCGCAGACGCTGCGCACCGGGCTCGCCGTCATCGAGGGCATTTACGGCCGCGACGGCAACGGCTTCGGCATCGGCAACGACTTTCTCACAAACCTCGTCATGTTCGGCAAGGATAAACTTCGCCTCGACATGATCGGCATGTATCTCGGCGGCCACGAGCCCGGCAACGTGAATCTGTTCCGCATCGCGAAGGAACGCGGATTGCTCGACACGTTTAATCCGCATGAAATCGAACTTTACGAATGGGAAGACGGCAAGGCCACTCGCCGCAAGCTGGCCGACTTCCAGCGCACGCCGCTGCCGACCTACTACTTGCAGCGCGACGGAGAACCGGAGTATCACCTAGTCAACGAGTTCTTCGACTATGACAAGGTGAAGGCATGAAGCGTTTTTGGATTTTCGGACTCGCGGTGCTGTCGGCCGCCGATACGGCCGATGTCGCGCCGCTCGGAACCTACACCGCCGCCGAGCGCCGGCACTGGGCGTTTCAGCCGCGTCAGAAGGCCACGCCGCCGGCGATCAACGACAAGTGGATTCGCACGCCCATTGACGCATTCATTCTCGCGGGCCTGCAAAAGGCCCAGCTAACCCCTGCCCCGGAGGCGGATCGCGCCACACTCATCCGCCGGGCGACGTACGACCTGCATGGCCTTCCGCCAACGCCCGAAGAGATCGCCGTTTTCGTCGCCGACAAATCGCCGATGGCCTACGAGAACTTGATCGAACGCCTGCTTGCCTCGCCGCGCTACGGCGAGCAGTGGGCGCGCCACTGGCTGGACGTGATCCGGTTCGCGGAATCGGACGGTTACGAATATGACACGCACCGCCCCGACGCGTATCGTTTCCGTGACTATGTGATATCGAGCTTCAACAACGATAAGCCTTACGATCAGTTTCTTCGCGAGCAGATTGCCGGGGATGAGATCGATCCGAAGAACGACGAACTGCTGATCGCCAGCGGCTTCAATCGCCTTGGCCCGCTGCGCAAGAACGCGGGCAATCAGGATGTGGCCAGTTCCCGCACCGAAGTGTTGACGGAGATGACCAACATCGTCGCCGCCGCGATGCTCGGCGTTACCGTCGGTTGCTCGCGCTGCCACGATCACAAGTTCGATCCGTTCCGCCAGTCCGACTACTACCGGATGCAGGGCTTTTTCGCGCAGACGCACCCGAACGATATTGTTATCGCCACTCCCGAAGAACAGGCTGCATGGAAGGAGAAGATGGACCCGCTTGAAACCGAAATGCGCAAGCTGCGGTTCTCCATGCGTCGCGCGAGCGAGGAAGAGAAGGGGAAGATACTCACGCGCCTCGAAGAGATTGACGGTCAGATTCCTCCGCCGCTCACCGCCATGTATGCGGTAAAGAACGATCAGAAAGAGATGACGCAGATTCACATGCTGGCGGGCGGTGATTATCGGAACAAAGGCAAGAGGGTCGGCATGCGGCCGCTCGGCATTCTGCTGCCTGAAGGCACGCCGGAGATGCCGCTGGCGACGGAGAAGCCGCGCACGAAGCTGGCTGAGTGGGTCACGCAGCCGGATCATCCGCTCACCTCGCGCGTCATGGTGAATCGGATCTGGAGCTATCATTTCGGACGCGGAATC
>VFZQ01000270.1 GCA_016871135.1 Acidobacteriota bacterium
CGGGTCGTCAAGGACGGGGCGATCGTCTATGCCGCGCAACCCGGCGGACGGCCTGCGACTGATTTTAAGCTCACCTCTTCAACGGATAACGAAGCTGTCTTCGAGAATCCTTCGCACGATTTTCCGAAGCTCATCCGCTACAAACGCGTCGGCGATAATTTGACCGCGTCCATCGAAGGCAACGGCAAGAGGATCGAATTTCAGTTCAAGCGATCAACGCCGTGAGAGCGCTTCCGCGATGGCTTTTTCGGCGAGCGGTTTCATGACAGCGTAGCCCGCGGCGTTGGGCCGCAGACCGTCGTTGGTCCATGCCTTCGCCGTGCGCAGCGCGCCGTAGAAGTCCAAGAACGTATGCCCGTTCTTGGTGCAGTATTCCCGCATCCAACCGTTGAAGCCGATGAGCTTGCCCGCCGGCGTGCGTTCGGTCCAGATCTTGCCGAACGAATCGTTCAAAGGCAGCGTCGACGCCAACACAACTTTGATACCGTGCAGCTTCGCCAGTTCAACCATCGTCATGATGTTGTCCGCGATCATGCCTTCGGTCGATGGCCCGGCGAAGCCCGCGAAGTCGTTGAAGCCCGCTTGAATGATAACCACGGCCGGCTTCAGCGCGATCACATCCTGCCGGAAGCGCACCAGCATTTGCGGACTCGTCTGTTTTGAAATGCCGCGATTCAGATACGGCTTGCCAGCGAAGAACTCTTCGCCCCAGTTGTCGAAGACATCATCGCCCAAGAAGACGACGCGGTTCTCGCCGGGCTTGGGCGGTTTCAGTTCGGCGTTGTCGCTGCCGTAGCGCACGAGCCCGCCCCAGTCGGTCAGCAAACGCACGTGCGCGGCGAGTTCCTCTTCGACGGTTTGGCCGTAGGCGGAAATCGCAAGCAGCGCGATGGCGAGCTTCATTACTTACGGATGCCGAAGCAGTACAGCGTGCCGTCGAAGGTGTTGATGTAGACGCGTCCATTGGCGACGGCCAATCCGCTCCAGTGGTTGAACGTCTCGATCTGATTGCCGGAGTTATAAAGCTCCTTGCCGGTCTGCGCGTCGAGGACATACAACACGGCACGCGTCGAGAGCGGGATGCGGCGTTCGGCGCGGAAGTCGAGGCCCACGTCGGCGTAGGCTTGCGACGTGTTCTCGCCGCTGCCGTAGGCAAAGACAAGTCCGTTGGCGATGACCGGCGGCTCGGCCTGGTCCATATCGCGCGAGATCCAAGCCGGATCGAGCACGACTTTCCCGTTGCGCGTGGCGACCTTGAAAGCCGCGATCGCGCCCTTCTTCACCACGCCGTTTTCAATCGGCGCCTTGTACTTCGAGTGCTTCGGTCCCCAGAAGGGCGTGAGCACCCATTGCGTGCCTTTGGAATCTTTCCAGTTGGCGAGCGAGCCCCAGATGCCGGCTTCGGCGAAGTCGACGATTTCGTTGCAGATGAGAGGCGTGCGGTAGACCGGCGTGCGGTGATCGTCGCCGCCGATCGACTCGGTATCCATGAGGTACATGCGGCATTCTTTCGAGGCGTCGACGGCGTATTCCTTGCCTTGATACTCGAAGATCGTCGGCGTCACCTGCATGTCGAGATCGCGCTTGCGGAGCCACTCGGCGTTGGAGGGACCGTAGTAGTCGACCAATTCCAGAGCCTTCGTTTGCGCGTTCTGTTTCACGCCGATGATGCCGTTCCCGTAGAGACCGTTTTCCGGATCCCAAACGCCATCGCCGGTTCCGGTGTACAGAACGCCACTCTTGCTGATGGCGGGACCGGAGCGTCCCCACATGCCGCCGCCGGCGGGTCCCCAACTACCTACTTTGTTGGTGGCGAGATCGTAGGAGTAAACCGTGTTCGGGTTGCCGCCGCAGCCTTGCGCGGAGTGGGTGTAGACGACGTTTTCCCGAAGGCTCAGCGCGTAGGGCTTGCCGTTGGGAGGCATGAATTTCGCGGGCGGAGCGATCGGCTCGCCGTCGCCGGCGTTCAGCTTCCAGAGCCGGCCGTCCCACGAGGCGGCGTAGATGATGTATTTGCCGGGGCCGTCGCCAGGGCCGATGGTGACGTTGGCGGTCATGCCGCCGGGGCACAACACGCTCGGTCCGCGACCGCCTGGTGCGTCCTGAAACGTCGACTCGAACTGGCGCTTCCAAACGAGTTCGCCGGTGGCGACGTCGATCGCGTACACGTTGTCGGAGACGCCCGCTTGAATCACCACCTGCTTCGGACCGTTCTTGGTCTGCACGTTGCCGATCACCAGCGGCGGCAGCAGGTTATGCATCGCGCGCGCCTTGTTGTCGAGCTTGATGCGCCACAGCAGCTTGATGTCCTTCGCGTTGGCGGCGTTGATGATCTTTTCATCCTTTTGCCAGTTCGTGCGCGGGATATCGCCGCCGTCGGTGAGCCAATCGGCGCCGGACACAAACATCGAAACGAGGAGGAGTGAGGTGAGGAAACGCATGGCGATACGAAGCCATTACTATACAGCATTTCGAGTTCTCCGCGCGTTCGGGATATGATCGAATATTCTGGTTTCCCAGTGAAGGAGCTTCCTCGGATGAGAATTGCAGTTCTGATGATCGCCGCCGCCAGCGTGTACGCGCAGCGCGGAGGCAACGATTGGATGACGATCGGCTTCGATGCGCAGCGGAGCTATTGGCTGCGCAACGATGCGAAGATATCGCCCGAGTCGCTGGCTAAGCCTGGTTTCGCGATGGAGTGGAAGTACAAGATCAAGAACGCGCCGCGGCAGATGCATGCGATAACGTCGCCGGCGCTGCTGGACTTTTTCATTGGCCACAAGGGCTTCCGCACGTTGGGATATTTCGGCGGCAGTTCGAACTCGGTGACCGGCCTCGACACCGACATCGCGCGTCTGGAATGGGAACGCCAACTGGCGCCCGCACCGACGGGGCCGGGGACAGCCGCCTGCCCCGGCGGCATGACAACTCCGGTGACACGGCCAACGGGTCTTGGCTACGCGCCGCTGCCGCCGGCTGGACGGCCGCGCGGTACGCAGCCTGTCGGAACGGTGGGACTGCCGGGCGAAGGCGCTGTGACAATTCGCCGAACTCCGCCGCCCCCGCCTCCTCCGCCGGCCAAACCGGGCGCCGCTCCGGCTTTTAGTCCGTTCTCGCCGCGCATCCAGTGGGTCAACGCGATCACCGGCGACGGCAAGTTTCATTCGATGTATGTGTCGAACGGCGAGACGCCGAGTCCGGCGGTCGATTTTCTGCCCGCGGGTGCGTTTGCGAAGGGTTTGGCCGTGTTCAACGGCGTTGCATACGTTGCGACTTCGAACGGCTGCAACGGCGTGGCGAATGGGATGTGGGCGCTCGATATCACGTCCAAGAACGTCACGAGTTGGAAAGCGTCGGCGAACGTGATCGGCACGACCGGTTTCGCGACGGGCCCCGATGGGACGATGTATGTCGCCGATGGCGCTTCTGTCGTCGCGCTTGAACCTGCGACGCTGAAGGTGAAGGAGACCTACAAGGGCGACAAGGCGTTTTCGACCTCTCCTGTCGTTTTCGAATTCAAAGGCAAGGACTACGTCGCGGCGGCAACGGAAGACGGCAAGCTCGTCGTGTTGCAGGGCGGAAAGCCGGCGGCGTCTTTGAACGTGGCAGGCGTGACCGGGGCGTTGGCGGCATGGCGAGAGCGGAGCGGACAGCACTGGATTCTGGCGCCCGCGGCCAAGGCGATCGTCGCGATTCAAGTTGTCGAAGAAGGCGCGGGCATCGCGCTGAAGCAAGGCTGGACGTCGCGCGAACTTGTGGCGCCGATCACGCCCGCGATCGTGAATGGCGTGGTGTTCGCGGTGTCGACGGGACAGGGACCGACGATCAAGCAGTCCAAGCCGGCGGTGTTATACGCGCTCGACGGCGCGACCGGCAAGGAGCTTTGGTCAAGCGGTACGACGATTACGTCGTTTGTGACGACCGGCGGTTTGGCCGCCGGCGGTAGCCGCGTGTATGTGTCCGGCTACGATGGCACACAATACGCGTTCGGTTTCCCGATCGAACACTAATTACAATTCGGTTAAGAATCTGTTAAGATGCCATCTCATCATGGCATCCAACAAGCGGTTCTCCCGTCGCGGCTTTCTTTCCAGCCCGGCCGCTGTCACAGGCGGATTGTTCGCGGGCTTGGCTGAAAACGTCTCGGCGGTCAGCCGGCGCAATTCGATGTTTGTGGAAGGCTACGGGCCTTTGAAGCCGGCGGGCGATGAGTTGTCGCTGCCGCCTGGCTTCAGCTACACGACCGTTAGCTATGAGGATGAAATGATGGCCGATGGCTTTCCTGTGCCTTCGGCGATGGATGGCATGGGGACTTTCGCGCTGCCCAATGGCAACATTCTGCTGATTCGAAATCACGAGAACGCGGAGTCTGGAAACCGTTTCCTGCCGCGGCCGGCGGTTACGACATCGACCACGGCCGGGATGCTGGTGCCGATGTTGAACACTCACTACGGCCCGCGGCAGTTTGCCTATGACACGGCGGCGGGTGGCGGGACGACGTCGATCGAAGTCGATCCGCGGACTCGGCGGCGAGTGCGCGAGCATTGGAGCCTGGTCGGCACGCTGCGCAACTGCGCGGGCGGAGCGATGCCTTGGGGCAGTTGGATCTCGTGTGAAGAGACGCTGGAACTTCGCGCGGCGGGCGGCTATCAACAGGACCACGGCTACTGCTACGAGGTGCCGATCACAACCACGCCGGGCAATCCCGTGCAGCCGGTTCCGCTCAAAGCGATGGGTCTGTTCGCGCACGAAGCCGTCATCGCCGACCCGCAGACCGGAATCATCTATGAAACAGAAGACCAAGGAGATGTTTCGGGCTTCTACCGCTTCCTTCCAACCGTGAAGCCCACCAAGCCGGGCGATCTGGCCGCCAACGGCGGGCGGCTGGAGATGATGAAGGTCGATCTGGCGAACAACTATTTGACAGCGCTGAATCAAAAGGCCGGCGTGGCTTTGCCTGTGAGCTGGGTGCCGGTCCCGAATCCAGATCCGCGGCCCGTCTCGGTGTCAGTGTTGGGTAACACGGCGTCGGCGGTGTTCAAGCAGGGTTTTGACGCAGGCGGCGCGATCTTCCGCCGGCTGGAAGGCATTTGGGATTACGAAGGCAAGATCTATTTCACTTCGACCAACGGCGGAGAAGTGGGCCTTGGGCAGATATGGGTTCACGATCCAGTCGCTTCGACAATCACTCTGTTGTTCGAAACGCCCAACCAGCACGTCCTCGACTTCCCCGACAACATCTGCATGAGTCCGCGAGGCGGCATGGTGGTTTGCGAAGACGGAGGGGGCGGACAGCGGCTGATGGGGATTACGCGGAAGGGCGAGATTTTTGAGTTCGCCAAGAACATCTTCAATTCCATCGAAATGGCTGGCGCGTGTTTCAGCCCCGACGGACAAACGCTGTTCGTAAATATCTATGGCCGGTCGACATTGCGGACATCAACGCCGTGGGGAAGTCCGGTCGCGCACCCGATCGGTTCCGAGGTCGGCGAAAAGGCGCTCACTCTCGCGATCTGGGGGCCATGGGGCAGCGGGCCGCTGTAGGCAGTACAATAACCACATGCTACGCCGCAGCTTTCTTTCTCTCGCTCCCGCCGCCTTCGCAGCCGGTCCCGCGCCGCGCCTCCGTCCCGCGCTCTGCGCGTATTCCTTCCGCAAAGAACTCGAATCGAAAAAGATGTCGTACGCCGATGTCATCCGCTTCTCGGCCGACAATAATCTCGACGGCGTGGATCTAACGGTGTACTGGTTCCCTTCGACCGAAGACGCCTACCTGAACGAGCTAAAGTCGGTGGCCTACAAGAACGGCGTCGACATCTACTCGATCTCGATCCGCACCAACATGTGCAAAAAGCCGGGGCCGGAGGCGAACAAGGAGATCGCCGAGGTGAAGAAGTGGGTCGATGTCGCGCAGAAGTTGGGTGCGGGGCACATCCGTGTATTCGGCGGCACGGTGCCGAAGGATTCCAACGAAACCGAGGCGTCGGGCTGGGTGGTGAACGTTCTCGGCGAAGCGTCGAAGTACGCGGGCTCGCGCGGCGTTATTCTCGGGCTCGAGAACCACGGCGGCATCACGGACAAGGCGTCTACGATCGTCGATATCGTCAAGCGCGTGAACTCGCCGTGGGTGGCGATCAACCTCGATACGGGCAACTTCCGGACGAAGGTGTATGAGCAGATCGAGATGATCGCGCCGCACGCCGTCAACGTGCAGGTGAAGGTGGATGTGAACGAGGACGGCAAACGCGGTAAATCCGATTGGGACCGCGTGGCGAAGTTGCTGGTCGCCAATAAATATCGGGGTTATCTGGCGCTGGAATACGAAGCGGCCCCGGATGCGTTGACCGCGATACCGGGGCACCTCGTTGAGTTGCAGAAGGTTTGTACGCGGTTTTCTTCCTAATCGACAACTTTGGCGGTGACGACGAGAAAGATGGCTTGGGAAGCGGCGTCGACGTTCGTCTTGCCGACAACGACCTTCTGGCCGGCGCCGACGTCGATGTCGGTGTTGATTGTTGACATGCGATCGTACGCCTTGCCGTCGTTTGCCGTGTATTGAATGAACGCGGTGAACTGAAGCCCGTCGAAACGGACGCGAGGGGCTTTCTCGTCACCGCTGACTTGCGTACGCGTGTATTTGATGAAGTACCGCGCGGGAGTTTTCTGCTCTGTTGGCGAGGGCATCGCGCCGGAGGTTTCCGCGCCGTCGCGGCCTCGGATGACGGCGGTCTCAAGGAGGCGGAACGACTTGAGCCCGAAAACGCCGCGCAATTGTTGCACGACCCCATCCAGTTCTTTCGGCACCGCGCCTTGTTCGCCGCTCTGTCCGGCGAGGAGAATGTGGAACGTTGTTTCGATGTTCTTCACCAGCGCGGGCGCGACGTCGATCTTCTTGATTGCGTCTTCGATGGATTGGACGAGTTCCGCAGGCCCGCTGAGGGTGACGTATTTCGCGCGCGGTTCTTGATTGGCAACCACGCTGCCGCGCCCGAAGGTCGCGACAATCGGCATGGCGCTGTCGGGGGAGATGAACTTGAGCTGGATCAACCGCGACACGTTTTGTTGCGCGAGCGCCACGCCCGCAAAAATCATTGTGAGCAGAAAATGTTTCATTCACTGCCTCCTTCGCTGACTAATACGATGACCACGTCGG
>VFZQ01000271.1 GCA_016871135.1 Acidobacteriota bacterium
CCGCGCGCGTCATCGCACCCGTTCAACGCCGGCGCTAGTTGGAACGTAATGAGATTCTCTATGTCGCGGAAACCCGTCTCCGTCGTCTGTAGATTTTGCAAGCTGCGGACAAAAAGGCCCGCGCCGAACAGCAGCAGAAAACTCAACGCCACCTGCGCCGAAACCAAACCCTTGCGCAAGAACAGCGAGCTTCCGGCACCCGCCACCGCGCCCACGGTATCCTTCAACGTCGACCACAAGTCCGGACGGCTGGCACGCAACGCCGGCAGCAGGCCGAACAGAATTCCCGTCAACACCGTCAGCACAAACGTGAACGCGAGTATCCGCAAATCCGGGCGCGGCTGAATCAACAGCGGATTGCCTTCGGTGGGTATCAAGGACAAAAGACCGCGAGTCAACACCATGGCAAGCGCGATACCTGCCGCGCCGCCGATAAACGACAGCAACAGACTCTCGACGAGCAGTTGCCGCACGAGTTGCCAGCGCGTCGCGCCCATCGATAGCCGCACCGCGATCTCTTTCTGCCTGGCAAAAGCCCGCGCAATCAGCAGGTTCGCGACGTTGGCGCACGCGATCAATAGCACCAAGCCGACCATGCACATCAGCACCACCAGCGCCGTCGAAAAACTGTTACGCAAACTGGAATAGCCCGTCGCCGCCGCTTCGACGTTTAATGTGCCCTTCATGAACTGCTGCTTCGCGTAGGCCGACCACTTCGCCGCGGCGGGCAAGGTCGATTCGTACTCGCGAATCTGCATGAAAAGCCCTTGCAGCGGCGCCTTCGCCGACTCCACCGTATACCCAGGCTTCAAGCGCGCGAACACCTGCACCCAGCGCTGCCTTCGGTCCTCCATTTTGACCCACTGCCACTCCGGCGCCATTTGCGGCTTCATCAAAACGGGCACGCGAATCTGTGGAGACTTCGCCGGATCGATACCCGAGAATCCGCGCGCCGACACGCCGACGATGGTCATTGGATAGTTGTTGACCAGCATCTTCTTCCCGAGCACCTTGCTGTCGGCGGCAAAGCGGCTGATCCAATAGTCGTAGCTCAACACGACGTTCGGATGGCCCGAATACACGCGGTCGTCTTCTTCGCTGGTGAACACGCGTCCAATTTCGGCCTTCACGCCCAGCATCGAAAAGAAATTCCCGGACACCATCTCGGCATCCACTTGTTCCGTCTGGTTGTCGATGCTGACCGATGTCGAAATCAGCCGGCGGCAAAGCACCTCCCCCAACGGCGCGGCTTTCTGTTGATAGTCGCGATAGATCGGATAAGAGTGCATCCGGTCGCCCATGTTGGAGCCGTTATGCGCGCCGCGCTGAAAGAGCATGACCAGCGAGTCGGGATTCCACACCGGCAGCTTGCGCAGCAGAATCTGGTCGATCAGCGTGAAGATGGCGGTGTTGGCGCCGATGCCAAGCGCCAGTGAGAGGATCGCCACCGCGGCAAACAGCGGGCTTCTGGCGAGGGTGCGGACGGCGTAGCGTAGTTCGGAGAGCATCCACTGTATTACGCGGCAAGGTGCGTTCGGTTACGGCGAGAAGGGTGGCGGCTTGGGGTGCGCCCATTCACTTTGAACGCTTCTGCGCAGGGCCGCATTCCGCATGAGTTCGAAGTGGAGAACACACTCGCGCTCGCCGAGGAAATGTCGCCAATCAAGTGCACCAGGAAACGGTGATGTAACCGTCCTGTAACAAAAGGTGATAGCCTCTCACAAAAGGGGCTGTCACCATGAAAAAAATCCTGTTTGCTGTTTTGGCGCTCTCGGGAGCCGCCTATTCTCAGGTCCTGTATGGATCGCTCACCGGCAACGTCAAAGACGCATCGGACGCAGCCGTGCCCGGCGCGGAGGTCTCCGCGCAAGAACGCGGCACGGGCCTGGTCCGCAAAGCGACCTCGAACGAATCCGGTGTCTATACGATTCCGACGCTCCCCGGCGGCGTCTACACCGTCACCGTGAGCAAGCAAGGGTTCACGGCATTCAACGCCAAGGATGTCACGGTTCCGGTCAATGCCGTAACGCGCGTCGATGCCGCTTTGCAGGTCGGCGCAGTGAGCGAGAGCGTACGCGTCGAGGCCGCCCCACCCGCCCTGCAGACCGATCGCGCCGAGGTGCGCGCCGAAATCACGTCGGCGCAAATCATCAACGCCCCGCTTCCGCCCGGCCGCAACTACACGCAGATGTTTAAGACGCTGCCCGGATTCTCGTCGCCGCGAAATGGCAACGGTCCGTCGGTCGATCCCTCGCGCGCCGCGCTCTACAACGTGAATGGCACCTCGCGCAGTTCGAACGCGGTGCGCATCGAAGGCGCGGGAGTCAATCAAATCTGGCTGCCGCATCTGCCGGGCTTCACACCGGCGCTGGAAGCGATCGAAGGCGTCAATATCACGACCAACTCCTTCGATGCCGAAACCGGACTGGCCGGCGGCGCGGTGATCAACGTGCAGATTAAGAGCGGCACCAACGATCTCCACGGCTCGGCGTTTGAATTCCACAACAGTAACGCGACGAAAGCGAAACCGTTCTTCCTCCCCGCGGGCGAGCGCAAGCCGAAGGCCATCTATAACCAGATGGGCGGTACAGTCGGCGGGCCGATCATCAAGAACAAGCTGTTCTACTTTGGCAGCTACGAAGCCACTTGGGACCGCCAGTTCGCCTCGCGTATCGATACATTGCCGACCGCGGCCATTCGCCGGGGCGATATGTCCGCGTCGCCCAACGCGATCTACGATCCGCGCACCGGAGTGCAAACCGGCGCGACTCTTGGTCAGCAACGCCTGCCCTTCCAGGACAAACAGATTCCGCAATCGCTCATCGATCCAGCTTCGGCGAAGATCCAATCGATGCTGATTCAGCCCAACTCGCCGAATCTGCTCACCGCGAATCTGTTCAGCGCCGGCAACTACGCTTTCAACTCCAAGAAGTTCGACGGCAAGATCAACTGGAATCCCGGCGACAAACTCACGATGTTCGGACGCGGCGGCATTCAAGATCACGATTTCGAAAGCGGCGGTATTCTCGGCGAGTTGATCGGCGCGCCGTTCTTCAGCGCGGCTTCGGTGGCCGGTCCGACTTACGGAACCACCGGCAACGCGGCCTTCGGCGCAACGTACGTCCTCACGCCGACCCTTATTCTCGACGGCAACTTCGGCTTCACGGCCTACGACGCCAACTCGATCGAACGCGGCCTAGGCAAGAACCTCGGTCAGGAGCTGTTCGGCATCCCCGGCACCAACGGCACGCGCTTCTTTGAAAGCGGCATGCCGCGGTTCGTTGTATCGAGCTACGCCACGATGGGCGCGCAGGGCAATTCGACGCGGCCGTTCTTCAACCGCGACCCGCGCTACAACTGGGTCGGCAACGCAACGTGGACGCGCGGCGCGCATCAGGTCCGCTTCGGTTTCGACAGTTCGTTCCAACAGATCAACCACACGCAGGCCGAGTTTGTCGGCGCGTTGCACGGCCCGGCCGGCGGATTCACCTTTAGCGGCGGCACAACGGCCTTGAACGGCGGCCCCGCGACGAATCAGTTCAACTCCTGGGCATCGTTCCTGCTCGGAATGCCATCGGCTATGGGCCGCACGCTCCAAATCCCCGAGGAGTATAACGTGCGCACCTGGATGCACAGCCTGTACATTCGCGACCAATGGCAGGTGAATCGCCGCCTTACCTTCTCCTATGGCACCCGCTGGGAGTACTTCCCGATGCCCTACCGCGTCGGCTAGGGGCTGGAGCGCTACGATCCAAACACCAACAAAATGATCGTCTGCGGCGTCGGCACCGTTCCACGCGATTGCAACGTGGGCCAGAGCAAGAAGCTGTTCGCGCCGCGCGTCGGAATCGCCTGGCGTGCGACGGACTCCTTCATCGTCCGCATGGGCTACGGCATCACCATCGACCCGTATAGCCTTGCGCGCCCGATGCGCACCAACTACCCGATGCTGGTCGTGTTAAACGTCAACGGTTCGAACGCGTTCGCGTCGGCCGGGCAGTTGAGCCGCGGCATTCCCGCCGTGCAGGCGCCGAATCTCGGCAACGGCGTGATCGACATCGCCAACAACGTCGCGGCGAATGCGCTGGAAGATAACTACCAACGCGGCTACGTACAGAGTTGGAACTTCACGCTTCAAAAATCGCTTAAGTGGAACTTTGTCGGCCAAGCCGGCTACGTCGCGACGCGGCAAGTCAATCAAGTCGGCTTCCGCGAATTGAACTATGCGCCCATCAACGGCGGGCAGAACGGCCGGCTGCTGGCTCGCCAGTTCGGCCGCACCGCCGAAACACGCTTGGTCGCGCCCATCGGCAACTCCCACTATGACAGCTTGCAGACCTCGCTCGAACGCCGATTTAGCGGCGGGCTGCATCTCGGCGTGTCCTATACGTGGTCGAAGTCGATCGGCGTTTGCTGCAGCGACAACAGCGACGGTCTGGCGGCAATACAGATCCCCGAATTTAGCCGGCTGAACAAATCCGTTAACAACTTCAATCAGCCGCACAACTTTGTCGCGAACGCTAACTGGCAACTGCCCTTCGGAAAGGGCAAACGCTGGGCCACCGGACGAGCGGGAACGATGCTGGCGGGCGGTTGGCAGTTGAACGCGATCTACACCGCTGCCACGGGCACGCCGTTTTCAGTAAGCGCGTCCGGCACATCGCTGAACGCGCCCGGCAGTTCGCAGCGCGCCGATCAGGTCAAGCCTTCCGTCGCCAAAATTGGCGGCGCGGGCCGCGGGCTTTCGTTCTTCGATCCGTTTGCGTTCCGGCCCGTCACCGACCCACGATTCGGCACCGCCGGATTCAACACGATGTACGGTCCGGGCCTCGCCAACGTCGATGTCGGCCTCTTCCGCGAGTTCGCCATCACCGAGCGCTGGAGGGTCCAATTCCGCGCCGAAGCGTTTAACTTCACCAACACGCCGCACTTCGGCAACCCGGGCGCGAACGTGTCGAACTTGCAGTTGAACCCGGACGGTTCGGTCCGCAACCTCGGCGGCTTCACCGAAATCACCGGTCTGCAAAGCACGGGCCGCGACGGTATCGACGAGCGTATCTTCCGCCTCGGACTCCGCATCAGCTTCTGACCTTGAAATCTGCGAGGATACGCGTAGTGGTTATGCGTATCCTCGTTTTCCTTTGCTCCACGCTGCTTTCGGCAGCGCCATCGATTCGCCTGGATCCGCCGTGTGGTGCGGCGCGCGTCCGCATTACTTGGGACTCCGAAGGCCGAGCGCCCGTGCGTGTGCTCGCGGCGGGGAACGCGATGACCGGAGACGAGCCGGCGGTGGGATCGGCCGAGACCGGCGACTGGGTCACCGAAGGCATGGAGTTCCAGTTGGTGGACGGAAGCGGCGCCGTTCTGGCGTCGACGACCGTTCGCTGCGCAACCACCGGTTCCATCTGGCCGCTACAGGCCGGCAATGAGTGGCACTTTCGATATCGGGATCGCACCGTTACCGGACAACACACGGTTTGGCGTGTCGCGCGGGTCGAGGGCGAATGGGCCGTGCTTGAACCGGGGCCCAGCTGGGCTCGCCGCGTGCGTGTCGATGAATCCGGCCGCATCTGGCGCCTGCTCAACGATGGAACTCAGCAGGTATTCGTCGACCCAGCCGGCGGCCCCGCGTTTGCACGAGTTAGCGGAACCGCCTCGTCGTCGGCGACGCTGGCTGGGCTGTTCGGCCGGGAATTTTCCTGGAACGCGCCAGTGGTTGGAGTCGGCCGCGACAGCGGCAAGTTCGCGCAAGGCGTGGGTCCAGTCTCGGTGCAATCAGACGTTGTCGCGGGATCCTCTGGAGGACTGGGCTCCGCGTTGGAATTGATCGAAGCGCGGATCGACGGTGTGCGCCACGCGCCTGCTTATCCTTCCGCCGAGCTCATGGTGGAAGCCACCACATTCGATGTGACCGGAAAAAGGGCGCGGAACTGCGCGGTTCCGTGCTATTTCGTCGCCTGCGGGGTCGCGCCAGGCGCCGACCCTTCGGGCACGTATCGTCCCTGCATGGAGGCGTCCCTTCGCGGCGGCTCCGGGCGCGTGCAACTGATCGACAGCGCTGGAAGCGTTCTGTCCGATTCACCCGCCAACGGCTGGATTCGCATCCTGCTGCCCGGAACGCCCGGCCGATACAAGATCACCGGTGTGTTGCCGGAAACGGCCATCAGCCGCACGATTGAGATCCAGTAACGGTACGGTTTAGGCCGCGTCCCGCAGCGGAGTGAACTCCAGCCTCTTGCCACTCGAGTGCGTCCCCACCCGCACCACCGCGCCGGGCGGAATCGCCCCGTCGGCCATCATCGCCGCCAGCGGCTGCATCAGGTGCCGGTGCAGCGTGCGCCGCAGTTCGCGCGCTCCGTACTCGGCGCTGACGCCCTTTTCGAGCAGGAACTTCCGCGCCCGGCGGGGCAGTTCGATGTAGAACATGCGGTCGCCGAGGCGGCGCCGCACGTGCTCGCCGATATCGTCCAACAGGAGGTCGAGGATCTGGTCCATCGACGCCGAGTCCAGCGGACGGTAGGTCAGCATCGCGTCGATGCGGTTGACAAACTCCGGCGCGAACTTGCGCTTCACGGCCGCAACGGCAATCTCCTGCAACCGCGCGTAATCGGCCGCCGATGGCACAGTCTCTCCCTCGGCCGTCATCGCTTCGAAGCCAAAGCCCGGCTTAATCGCCCGCGCCATTTCCCGCGCGCCGAGGTTCGACGTCATGAAGATCATCGAGCGGTCAAAACACACAGCGGTGTTGTCGCCCAACCGCAGCACGCCCTTGTCGAGGATGCCCAGCAGCAGCCGCGTCATCGACGGCGCCGCCTTCTCGATCTCGTCAAACAGAACGATCGCCAGGTTCGCCCGGTCGCTCATCACCTGGTTCAGCTTCGACTGCGTGAGCAGCGGCGCGGTTTCCCGATGGCCCAGATACCCCGGCGGGGCGCCAATCAACTTCGCGCCCTCGTGGTCGAGTTGGAACTCGCCGCAGTCGATGCGGATGACGTTCCGCGGCGACCCGTGGATCACCTCCGCCAGCGCCTCCACCGTGCGCGTCTTACCGGTGCCCGTCGGCCCGAGCAGGAGAAACACCCCGGCCGGCCGGCCTTCAGGCGCCAGTCCGGACTGGTACATCTGCACGTAGGGCACGATCGCGTCAAACGA
>VFZQ01000272.1 GCA_016871135.1 Acidobacteriota bacterium
TGTCGATTCGGCGCCGCTGCGCACCGATGATACCTGGCGGCGGGAGTTCGGCAATGATACCGAGCGCTGGCTGAAGACCGTGCGCACCGATCTCCAGAGTTGGGGCTTTAACTCCGTCGGTTGGGTGCAGGAGTACGTGTCGATCAGTGACCAGCACCATCGCCATTCTCGCAGCTTTACGCCGGAGGAGTATCGATGGCTGAACATGCCTTATGGGCATCTGCTTCCGTTCATCGAATCACATCAATGGGAGATTGAGACGCGGCTGCCGAAGATCGACAGCCCGGGTTTCGCCGAGTGGTGTGACTATGTCGCGCGCGACCAATGCAGCCGCTATCGCGACGATCCGCGGCTGCTCGGTTACTTCTACACCGACTGCCCGGTTTGGGTGCACACAAGGCCCGACAACGCTTGGCGCGGCGCGTTGTTCGACGCGAAGGAACTCGAGACGGCGGCGGGACGCGCCGAGTTGTCGCGGCTGGCGACGCACTACTATCGCACCCTGCATCAGGCTATTCGCCGTTACGATCCGAATCACCTGATCCTCGGCGATCGTTACGAGGCCCGCGCGCCGCTGCCCGAAGAAGTCGTACGGGCCGCGTTGCCGTTTGTCGACGTGTTGAGCTTTCAGTGTTTCTCGCCGCCAGCGGAAATGCGCGCGACGCTGGAGCGTTGGGCGAGTCTCTCCGGCAAGCCGGTGCTGCTGGCCGATGCGGCGCATTGGGCCAAACCCTTCACGCCGGGCTGGCCGCCACGGGAAGATCGCCAACACGACGCGGCTCAGTATGCCGATGCGCTCAACGCTTTACTCGATCTGCCCGCTTGCGTTGGTTATCACCTGTGCGGAGCGTACGTGAAGAACAACGCGCGGCGCTATGGCTTCCGTGATGCACGGAACCGCGTGGAGCCGCACGTCGCGGCGATGGCTCGCGCGAACTATGCCGCGTTGGCGCGCTTCCGAAAGGAGATTGGCTGAGCTTCTTTGTCGTTCCGCGCGGCGCTGGCGCTATCGAGCCACGTGGAAATCGGTCCATTGGGTCAGCCGCACGGGCTTTTTACCGCCCGTCGCCGTGATCGCCACTTGTAGGGCGTAGTCGCCGAGGCGCATGTTGGGGCCAAGGCGCATGACGCCCGACGCGGTCATCGCGCGTTTGTCCGAGGACTTAAACTGCAGCGGCGACTCCTTGCCTTCGTAGACCTGTTTGCCTTCTTCGAAGATGCGCAGTTGCAGGGTCAATTGCGAGTTGCCTTGCGCGTCGAGCGGCGGGTTGTAGATCTGCACGGTGTAGGCCAGATCGGTTCCGGGTGCAAAAATGCGTGAGGCCATTGTTAGACGATCCGAAACCTTCTGATCGTCCTTGGGCATCTCGCCGAGCAATAGGCTTGAGAGCGACATCCGTTTGTTGGCAAGGTTGGGCGCGACAAGAAACTGCGACGCCGAGCCAACATCGGCTGTCTCAGCGTCGCGAATTACGGCGCGGAGTTGATATGGCCCGGCCCGCTTCACCGGATAACGCACGGCGAGCATCATGCCGCGCTTCCGAGCTTCGTCGAACTTCGCGTTTTCGACGTTGATGTTGAAGGTGTCGTAGGTGTGATTAGCCGCGTTGCCGTCGGCGTCGAAGCCGGCGACTAGCACGTTGATTGCTGCGTGTTGCTTTCCGTCGCCAGTGTCCTTGAATTTCACTTGGCGCAGGTCGACATGCAGCAGCGTGTTCATACTCTGGTTGAGCTTTTCGTCGACCACGAAGATTCCGGTGAGTTTCACTGGGATCGCCGATTTGTGGAAGGGATTCTTGATCGCCGCGACCAGTTGTTGCTCCTTGGTCAACTTTGGCGCGGGCGGTTCCGGCTTGTCTTCGACTCCCATGAACCCGCTTCGGCTGCGCACTTGCAGCCCCTTGCGCTTCACGCGCACGGTGATCTTGTGATACTTGCGATTGAACGTCGAGTCGGACGGATCGTAAGCGAGAAGATAAAAACCGCTCTGATCGTCGAGCACCTTGCGCAAGCTGCCAGCGACGTCGTTGTCGTTTAGAAACGCCTTGCCGCCAGTCTCTTCGGCGATGGTGCGCAGTGAGGACTGGGAGTCGGCGAAATCCTGTTGGCGGCGGGCGGCGCGCATATTCAGATTGTTCGGCCTGACGTTATCGGCGGCGGTGATATTGAGCGCCTGCAAGCCGCGCGGGTCGACGGTATAGAGCACTACGCCGGCGCGTGTTGCCAGCTCGGTCATGCGCTGAACGGGGTCAAGGAGGTCGCCGTCGGGATTAGCCAAGCCTTGCGGCCGATCCATCTTCCGCGTGAGCTGAAAGCCTTCCGAGATCAGGACGATCGACTTCCGGCCTGGCATGGAACGTAACCCGTTCATGACCCAATTCAGGGTGCCAAATGCTCCGAGACCCGCCGATTGATTCATATAGGCGTTCTCGACATCTTCTTGCGTTTCGGCTTCCTGATCGGCGTCTTCGGCGACTTGCGAGTCGTCGATGCGGCGTATCGAATTTACGCCGGTGCGCGAGCGCGGATTCCAGCGCAGCGTTTCGGCGAGTACGGCGATCTGCTGATGATCGTTTGTGAAGTTCTGGAACGCGCCGGAACTCGAACCGGTGCGCATCAACGAGACCATGTCGCCGGGCTGGAGCGAAGCGATGAACTTCTTGAGCGCCTCGCGGACATAGTAGACGCTTTCGAAGCTGAGCGAAAGGTCGTCGACGAGAAAAACCATCGTGCGGCGGACTTGATCGGGGCGCACGGTGACGGGCGGAATCGGAACGGCGCCTTTGGCCTGCTGTTGCTTAGTTGGGCGCGGTGTCGGGCCTTCTTGCGTGGCGATGTAGGAGAAGCGCGTGATCCTTTGCGGCTTGCCGTCCTGCAGCACTTCGAAGTCGGCTGGCGTGAGAACGGTGACGACGCGGCCGTCTTTGTCGGTGACGATGGCGTCGACTTGCACTAGACTCACGGTGACGCGAATCAGCGGGCCTTCCTGCGTTTCCTGTTGGGCGCAGAGAATCGCGGCGGTGAGAAGAAGTGCGGCGCGGCGCATGCTTCATTGTAGTCGAGACATGGCGTTATACTGGCTGTTTGCCATGGCTCTACAAATTGATCAGTCCGTCCACGCTTCGGGCGCGACGGTGTATAAACTTTCGGGCCGCCTGACCGCGGGAGTGGAAGCGACGGCGCTGGAAGTCGCGATCGAGAAATCGCACGCGGCGGGTGTGTCGCGCCTGATCGTCGACATGAAAGAGATCTACTATGTCGACAGTTCCGGGCTTGGCGTGTTGATCGGCGGATTGACGAAGCTGAAGAAATCCTCGGGCGCTTTGCGGCTGGCGTGTGTTGACGAGCGCGTTGTCAAGATCATGAAATTGACGAGGCTGGACACTATCTTTCCCATGGATGAGACGGTGCAGGAAGCCAGTTTGCGGATCGGGGGAATCTAGCCGTGGCCGATTGGGAGTTTTGTCAGAACGACGCCGAGGAGCGTTTGGCGAAGGTCCGCTACTTCTCGATGATGAAGGGCGATGTGGAATTCACGATCTCGGTAAAAGAGTTTGTCTCGCCTCCGGATCCAATGATGAAGTTCTTCGCTGAGGGCGATAAGGAACTGAATCAGTCCACTGCGGCGTTCCGGCCGACGGGATGGGGCGGTAGCATGCGCGACGCGCTGGCCGCGTGTCTGCAAACAATTCGCAAGTTTCCGTACGAGGGGTAGTGGAGCGCCCGGGGCGAAGACGATTTGTTCAGTCGCTTTGCCGCACCGCCGGCGTGTTTCTGTTCGACGATATCGTGAGCGCACTGGCGCTCGATGTGTCTTTCGTGAACGTCGCGCGCGACGCGGGGCTTCGGCATAAGACGATTTACGGCAGCGAGAACCGCAACAAATACCTGATCGAAACGACGGGTTGCGGCGCGGCGTTCTTCGATTACGATGGCGACGGCTGGCTCGACATTTTTCTTGTGAACGGAACGCGCTTCGACGCCAAGTGGGCCGCGGGCGCGGCGCCGGTCAGCAGATTGTTTAAGAACAATCGCGACGGGACGTTCACCGATGTGACGATTGCGGCGGGCGTGGCGCGGACCGGTTGGGGCTCGGGTTGTTGCGCGGGCGACTATAACAACGATGGGCATCTGGATCTGTTCGTGACGTATTGGGGCGATTGCGCGTTGTGGAAGAATTTGGGCAACGGCAAGTTCGTTGACGCGGCGCCGCAAGCGGGTGTGACGACGCGAACCAAGACCGGATTGCGCCGGCACAACACGGGCTGCGCTTTTGTCGATTACGACAAGGACGGACATCTCGATCTGTTCGTCGCTAATTACATCGACTTCGATCCAAAGACCGCGCCGCTGCCGGAATCGGGGCCCTGCAAGTATAAAGGCCTTCTGGTTGCGTGCGGGCCGCCGGGCTTGCAGGGCGGAAAGAATATTCTGTTCCGCAATAACGGAGACGGAACGTTCGCGGACGTGTCCGAGAAGGCGGGGATCTTGAACACTCCCGGAACGTATGGGTTGGGCGTCATCGTTGCCGACTTCGACAACGACGGCTGGCCCGACATCTACGTCGCCAACGATTCGACTTCGGCGGCGCTGTATCGGAACAATCACGACGGAACTTTTACCGAGAACGCGATCGAACGCGGGGCGGCGTATTCGGCCGATGGAAAACCGCAAGCGGGGATGGGCGCGGGAGTGGCCGATTACGATGGCGATGGGCGGTTCGATATCGTCAAGACGAACTTCGCCGGCGATACGTCGAGCCTTTATCATGGGCTCGCCGACGGCTACTTCGAAGATCAGACATTGCAAGCGGGACTAGGGCGCGTGACGCGCTTTCTCGGTTGGGGCGCGGCGTTCGCCGATATCGATAATGACGGGTGGGCCGATATCGTATTGTGCAATGGTCATGTGTATCCAGAGGTGGGCGAGAGCGCGGCGGAGTCTGGTTACAAGCAGCGAAAAGTCGTGTATCGAAACTTGCGGAACGGGAAGTTCGCGGAGATTTCCGAGACGCTTGGGCCGGGGATTGTGGAGAAGGTCACGGGGCGGGGAATGGCTGTCGGCGATTTCGATAATGACGGCGATTTGGATCTGCTGGTCAACTGCATCAACGACTCGCCGCAACTGCTGCGCTGCGAGTCGGCGCTTAAGCACAATTGGTTGAAGGTGAACTTGACGGGGACGAAATCCAACCGCTCCGCGATTGGCGCGCGGGTAATCTGCACTGCGAAGATTGACGGCAAGCCGCGGCGGCAGATGGACGAAGTGCGCAGCGGTGGAAGTTATCTGTCACAGAGCGATCTGCGTGTACACTTTGGGCTCGGCGATGCGGTGTCCGCGGCTTTGGAGATTCAATGGCCGAGCGGCCTGGTGAAGCGGTTGCGGGACGTGAAGCCGAATCAGATTTTGGCGGTTGTGGAGGGCGAGTGAAGTTCCTGCTCGCTTCGCTGGCGGTGTTGGCGCAGACGCCCGGCGGTTGGCGGGCGCAGGCGACGGCGTTGAAGGCTAAGGGCGACGCGGCGGGCGCGCTGGCGGCTTTCGAACGGGCGGCGGAGGCGGAGCCGAACGCGGCCGATTTGCGCGATGAGATCGGGTTTCTCTCGGCTGTCGTTGGGCGGCGCGAAGAGGGCGTGGCGTGGTTTCGCGAGGCGATTCGGTTGGATGCCCGGTATGCGCCGGCGCATTATCATTTGGGCGTGGCGCTGTGGTTGATCGGGCAGCGCGAGGATGCGTTGGCGGCGATGCGGGAGGCGGTACGGCTGGCGCCGCGGAGCATCGAGTATCGTGCGCGGCTAGCCGCGGCGCTGCAGGATTTGGGATTGGATGAAGATGCATCGCGCGAGGCGCGTACCTGCCTTTCGGCGGCGCCCTCGCGCGCTGACCTGTGGAACTTAATCGGGCTTGTCGAACAGAAGCGTGGAGAGCGGGAGAAAGCGCGCGCGGCCTTCGCGAAGGCTGTGACGTTGCAACCGGGCGAATTCGACTATCGAAACAATTACGGGTTCCTACTGGTGGATATGGGCGAAGCCGACGCTGGGATGGCGCAGTTCCAGGCCGTGCTGCGGCGCGAACCGGGGAACAAGCGAGCGCTGGTGAATGTTGGTTACGCCTATCTGCAGAAGAGCGACTTTGACGCGGCGCTGCGCCAGTTTGAAGGGTTGGCGCAGCGCTTCGCTGACGACGCCGTGGTGCGGTACGACCTTGGACTGGCGTTAAAACAGAAGGACCGGATCGACGACGCTAAGCGCGAGTTCCGCGCGGCGCTGCGCCTCGATCCTGAGATGGTTGAGGGCTACTATACGCTCGGTATCACGGCGTGGCAGAACGGCGATTTCGACGAGGCGGTCGAGGCGTTTCGCGCGGCGGTGTCTCGGCGGCCTTCGTATGCGGCGGCGCACTTCATGCTCGGCACGGCGTTGAAGCAGAAGGGGCTGCTGAAAGAGGCGGCCGCCGCGCTGGAAGAGGCGATCCGGTTGGATCCTTCAACGCCCGGGCCTTTCAACACACTGGCGCAGATCCGGCAGGCCGAGGGAAACGTGGACGCGGCGCGGAAACTGTTCGCGCTGGCGGCGGAGGCGAAACGGAAGCTCGAGGCCGAGCAGGCGACGAGGCTGCGGACGATGGGCCCGGCGCGGCGCTAGCGTAGAACCACACGCCAGTTGCCATCCGCCTTCGCCGGCAGCGTCTTCTTGCGGGTGTAGTATTCAAGCATCAAGTCGCGAATCGGCGTGTTCGACTGCCACAAGATTTTCGAGCCCGTGAACATGCCATAGCCGGCGCTGCCCGCGTAGCGATAATTGTTTACCGCAATGCGAAGCTTCTGATCCATCGCCAGCGGCGCGCCTTTATACTTTAGATTGACGATGCGCTGGCCTTCGGGTTTCGACGGATCGATCGCGTACTCGACGCCTTGCGCCATGTCGTAGTTGAATCCGATTACAGCCGGATTGGTGCGCGGCTTGCCATTGCAACCCTCGGATGGACAGGGAGCGTAATAGCGCGCTGCGTTTTCCAAGGCTTCTTTCACCATCTTGCCGTCGCCTTCGATCGCATACAATTCGTTCTCAAACACATAAAGCGCCGCGAGTTCACGCACCGTCATCGGCCCTTTGCGAATCCGCATGTTCAGGTTGAACGCGGCCGCGAAGCT
>VFZQ01000273.1 GCA_016871135.1 Acidobacteriota bacterium
CGTAGCTCATGGAGATTCCCACAAGGCTGCCGAGTATCGCCAGGAACAATGTCTCGCGGACGAGTATTCCCAGGATGTAGCCGGAGCCGGCGCCGAGCGCCTTGAGGATGCCGATTTCCCGTGTACGTTCGAGGATCGCCATGTACATCGACAGGAACACGATGAGGAATCCGAACATTACGGAGAGGCCGGCAACAAGGCGAATAAACATGCGGAGTTCGGGAACGTTATTCACGGCGAATTGCGAGACGAGATCGGCCATGGAGTAGATCGGATAGTCGGGAAGGGTCTTCTTCAGTTCGGCGATGACGGCTTCGGTGTGCGAAGGGTCGTCGAGCTTGACGTAGATGATCGACACTTTGCCGTTGTTGGCGGTGAGGTCCTGGAGGATTTTCAACGGCAGCATCATGCGGGTGAGCTTGCCGCTGCGGAACACACCGGAAACATGCCAGTCTTTGTTGAGGATCTTGACCGTCGAGCCGACGCGGAGTTTCTTTTCCTGTGCGTAGTAGTCGTCGATGATCACTTCCTGGCGGTCCTCGGCGAACGCGCCGCCTTCGACGTAGGTAAAGCCGCCGGTCATCTGGTTGAGGGAACGGTAGTCGACGCCGTGAACGGTGTTGAAGCCACCGAGTCCCTGGACTGCGACGCCGGTGGCGAGCGTGACGTGTTTTTGCTCGGCGACCCAGGTGACCAATTTTTCGTTGATGCTTGGCGCAGTGACGCTCATGACGCTGGATCCGGCGGGGCGGATAATGATGTCCGCGCCGACGCCGCGCGTGCGGAGTTGTTGATCGCGCGCCATACCTTCGCCGACGCCGACGAGCGTCAACATCATCGTTACGCCCAGCCCGATCGCGAGAGCGCTCAGCAATGTCCGCACGGGCCGGTGCTTTAAGTTTTCCCAGACGAGCTTGTAGACCAAAACGCTATTGTAACCTGTATGGTCGTTGTCGAAGCCACGGTGTTGGTGGAGCGGCGGGCGCCATTGGAAATTGATCGACCTGCAAGCGGCGTTGCCTTACGGCTGGCGGCTGCGCAGAAGCCAGATGAAGAATGGTCCGCCGGCGAGCGCGGTAACGACGCCGACGGGAACGTCGGCCGGGGCCATCATTACGCGTGCGATGGCGTCGCAGGCGACCAGGAACGCCGCGCCGCCGAATAACGAACACGGCAGCAGAACACGATGATCGGCGCCGAGCCAGAGGCGTAGCGCGTGTGGGACGATCAGGCCGACGAAGCCGATCGGCCCGGTCAGCGTGGTGATGGACGCGGTCAGTACGCTGCCGGCAAGGTAGCCGATTAACTGCGTCCGCTCGACGGAGACGCCGCGCGCGGCGGCCCAGTCTTCGCCGACGGCGAGGAGGTTCCAGTCGGCGGCGCGCCACAACAGAAGCGCCGTCAGCGGGATGACAACGGCGGCGAGCAGCGCGAGCGCGCGGGCATCGACGACTTCGATCGAGCCCATCAGCCAGCGCACGACGGTGAGCGATTGCCCCATGGTGGTCGCCGATTGCAGGAAGAGGATGAACGCCATCGCCATGCTGTTGACGGTGACGCCGGCGAGTAGCAGCGTAAACGACGACATGCGCCGCGCCTTTTGCGCGATGCCGAGTACAACGAAGAGCGCCGCGATCCCGCCGGCAAGCGCGAAGGGCCACACGGCGCCCCAGCCGAAACAGATAGCCATAACGGCGCCGAGCGACGATCCGCTTGAGATGCCGAGCGTGTAGGGCGTTGCAAGGGCGTCGCGCAGGAGAGCTTGAAAGAGCAGGCCGGCTACGGCGAGGCCGCCGCCGGCGATGGCGGAGAGCAACACGCGGGGCGCTCGGACTTCCCAGAAGATCGAGGTGGCGACTGGATCTTTGTTGAGCACATCGCCGATCGAAAGCGCCGAGGAGCCGATGAGCGGGGCCAGGGCGATGGCGGCGAGCATGGCGATGAAGCTGATGGCGATTCTAATCCACATGGCGCACCCAGGTTCGGCCGTCGCGTTGTTCGATCACGGCGGGCACGTGGAAGACGTCTTGCAAGAGTTGCGCGGAGAAGACGGTGGCTGGCGCGCCGTCGCCCGCGATGACGCCCTCTTTGAGCAGCAGCACGCGCGAGGAGTAGGCAGCGGCGAGATTGAGATCGTGGGTGGCGGCCAGGACGAGTACGCCCGATGCCGCGAGGTCGCGGAGCAGGCGGTAGATAAGGCGTTGGTGCTCGATGTCGAGGAACGTCGCGGGTTCGTCGAGGACCAAGATTCTTCCGGCTTGTGCGACCGCGGCGGCAAGAAGAACGCGCTGTTTCTCACCACCGCTGAGGGAGCGAAAATCGCGCCGGGCGAATTCGAGCGAGTCGGTTCGCTGCATGGCGTCGTCGGCATGCGTTGCATCGTCGGGCGATTCGCCGGCCCAGCCTGTATGCGGCGCGCGGCCCATGAGGACGACCTGGCGGGCGGTGAAGGGGAATTCAATGCGCACCGACTGGGGGACGAAGGAGACGATGCGAGCGAACTCACGGCGGGACCAGGAGGCGAGCGGCTTTTCGGCGACCAGGCACTCGCCGGTGAAGCCGTCGCGGAGGCCGGCGATCAAAGAGAGGAGCGTCGACTTGCCCGCACCGTTTGGGCCGGCGATCGAGACGAATTCGCCCGCGGCGAAACGGCAGTCCAAACCGCGCAGCACTTCCCGCGCGCCGTAGCCGCATCGCACGCCGCGCAGATCAATCATGCAGCATCCGGGCGAAGGCCTTGGCGGCATCGACAACGCGCGGGCCGGGAACGACGAGGTAGTCTTCGGCGACGGCGAAGACGCGCGCTTTGACGACGGGGTATTTCTGCCAGAGTGCAACGACGGCGCGCTTGCGGTCTTCGGTGACGCCGACCGTGTCAGCCATCTCCCCCATGTCGATGATCACCTCCGGCTTGCGCGCGAAAACCTCTTCGAGCGAGACGCGGGGGTAGGACGACTTCGCCGAGGCGAAGACATTTTCGCCGCCCGCGATGGAGAGAATTTCGTCGAGGTAGGACTGGGGGCCGGCGACCATTAAGCCGTCGAGCGAACCGGGGCTGCGGCCAACGACGAACATGACGCGCTTGCGTCCGCGGACGGAGCGGCGCACGCCATCCAGGCCTGTCTGAATTTTCGCGATAAGTGGTTCGCCGGAGACGCCGATCGCGCGCGCGATGGCGCGAATCGCTTCAGGTAGTGCGTGGGCGCTTTGCGCGTTCACCTCTTCGACGCGCAAGCCCATGGCGCGCAGGCGTTCGGTGAAGCCGAGAGGGCTCTTCTCGACGAACACCAGATCCGGCCGCGCGGCTACGATGGCTTCCAAGTTCAGCTGCGTGTAGGAACCGATCTTGGCGATACGCGCGGTTTCCGGCGGAAAATGGCAAAATGAAGTGACGCCGACCACGCGGTCGCCCGCTCCGAGGGCGAACAGGATCTCCGTAATCGACGGCGTCGTCGATACGATCCGTCCCGGCCCCGCCCACGCCGCCGCTGCTGCAAATGCGAGTACTCCGAGCTGTTTGCGGTTCAAATAGGCCTGCCAGTACTTCAGTCTAACAGCGCCCGAAACCCTTCGGATGTTACCCTAAGGATCTCTTCCGTACAATGCCGTTTCAGATTCGTCCGCAACGAGAATTCCTCGTCCAACCAGCACTCCCCGCTGCTTTAAGCCGTCTTTCCGAACTTGCCCACAACCTGCTTTGGGTTTGGGATCGTGAGATCCGCAGTATGTTCCGCCGGCTCGACCCGGTGGAGTGGCGGGCTTCGTTTCACAACCCGGTGAGCATGTTGGGGCAGGTGTCGCAGGCCACGCTTGAAAAGGCGGCGAACGATCCGCGCTTCGTGACCATGTATCGCCGAAGCTGCGAGAAGTTTGACGCCTACATGGCCACGGCGGCGTCGACCGACCAGAAGTTGATTGCGTACTTTTCGATGGAGTACGGATTGGCGGAGTGTCTCCCGGTTTATTCGGGCGGCCTCGGCGTGCTCTCGGGCGACCACATGAAAGGCGCGTCGGACCTGGCGCTGCCGCTGATCGGCGTGGGCCTGCTTTATCAGAAAGGCTATTTCCGGCAGTCGTTGAATCCGGATGGATGGCAGATTGAGCGCTCTCCCGATAACGACTTCTACACGCTGCCGATGCAGCCGGTGAAAACGGGCGACGGGCGCGAGTTGATCGTCGAATGTCCGATGCCGGGCGGTGATGTGTTCGCGAAAGTGTGGCTGATTCAGGTCGGCCGCGTGAAGCTGTATCTGCTCGATACCAACATTCCGCAGAACGAGAGCGCCGAAGCGAAGAACATTACCGATCAGCTTTACGGCGGTGATTCGAACATGCGCATCCGGCAAGAGATCGTGCTCGGAATCGGCGGACTGCGCGTGCTGCGCGAGATGGGTTACAACCCGACCGTTTACCACATGAACGAGGGACATTCGGCGTTTCTCGCGCTGGAGCGGATTCGGATATTGATGGCGAGTCACGGGCTGTCGTTCGACGAAGCCCTGGAAACGTGCCGGTCGAATAACGTTTTCACGACGCACACGCCGGTGCCGGCGGGCATCGATCTGTTCGACGCCGGGCTGATGCACCACTACTTCCACGACTATTGCAGACGCACGGGTTTTTCGATCGATCAGTTGTTGTCATTGGGCCGGCGTAATCCGTCCGATCCGGGCGAAGCGTTCTCGATGGCGATTCTGGCGATCAAGACCAGTTGCTGGCGCAACGGCGTAAGCCGGTTGCACGGCGAAGTCTCGCGCGAGATGTGGGCCGATCTTTGGCCGAATCTGCCGTCGAATGAAGTGCCGATTACCTACGTCACCAACGGCGTTCATCTGCGGTCGTGGCTGCATGGGGATCTGGTGCAGGTCTATGACAGCTACCTGCAGCCGGACTGGCGCGAGAAGGCGACCGATCCGGAGACATGGAAACATCTGGACGACGTGCCGGATCACGAATTGTGGGAGGCGCACAAGAAGCGCAAGCGCCAGTTGATCGGGTTCGTAAGGAATCGCGTGTTGCAAGGCGCGCAGCACCGGAAGGCGTCGTCGGCCGAGATGCGGCGGTTGTCGGAGGCGCTCGATCCGGACGTGTTGACGATCGGGTTTGCGCGGCGGTTCGCGACCTATAAACGCGCCACGCTGATGCTGCGCGATTTGCCGCGGTTGAAGCGGATGCTGACGAATAGCCGGATGCCGGTGCAGATTCTGATTGCCGGCAAAGCGCATCCTCGCGACGTTCCGGGCAAAACGCTGATTCGCGAAATTTTTCAACTTTCGCGCGATCCGGAAATTGCAAACCGGCTGATCTTCATCGAAGACTATTCGATCGCGGTGGCGCGCGAATTGGTGCACGGCGTCGATGTGTGGCTGAACAATCCCCGGCGTGGTGAAGAGGCGTGCGGAACTTCGGGCATGAAGGCGGGAATCAACGGCGTGCTGAATCTTTCGATTCTGGACGGCTGGTTCGATGAGTCCGACGACGTGTCAGGCGGTTGGGCGATCGGCGACCGCGATCACTACAGTGAAGATCAGGACGAATTGCACGCGTCGTCGCTGCTGTCGCTGCTGGAAAGCGAAATTATTCCGTTGTATTACTCGTCGCGCGAGGACGATGTTCCGCATGAATGGGTGCGGCGGATGAAGCAGTCGATCAAGGCATTGACGCCGCAGTATGATGCGCGCCGAATGCTCGACGACTACAGCCGATTACTCTACAATCCAGCGCACGAGTTGCGGATTGAGACGCGCGATGACAACTTCGCGCGGGCGAAGCAGCACGCGGCGTGGGACCAGCGCGTCCGGTCGGTGTGGGGGCATGTGCGGATCCTGGAAGCGGGTGGCGCGCCGGCCGGCGCGGTGTTGTCGGGCCATTCGATGCCGCTGCACGCACTTGTCGATCTCGCCGGCTTGGAGCCTGGCGATGTGCGGGTGGAGGCGGTTGTCGGACGCGTGGATGCCGAGGGGATTTTGCGCGACACCGAAATCGTCTCACTGGATGCGTCGCAGCAGCATGGCGCGGCATGGATGTTCCGTTGCGATTACGCGCCGCATCAAACGGGACGGTTGGGGTGTGCCTTCCGGGTGTCGTCGAATCACTTCGACAACCCGCTGACAAGGCCGACTACGGCGTTGTTGAAGTGGAACTAGAGTTGTTAGGGCATCCGCCGAAGTAGCTCATTAAGGATTAGGCACGCCGATGCGCTCTTTGACCGGAGCGTCGTCGCAGGATCGCGCGCGAAAATTCAACTCTACCTGGAAAATATTGAAGACGAAGCGCCGAGGCCCACGTTCCGCTCGGTAGTGGCCGATCTATTCGAGCAACGCGTTGAGTGAAGAGATCGTGCAGCGGAATCCGCCTATGTAGTGGGACATCCGCCACCGATGAAATTTCGCGCCACCGACGTTGAGTATTGGAGTGACGACCTCGAGACGGTCTTTCTTGGTAACGAAGAGAAAGAACTCGTGCTCACTATTTCCGGCGTCCGCGGCGAGGGCGGGAGTTACTTGGAATGGAACGACCCGTCGAACGCCTGTAGCGATGCCGTACAAAGGGCGCGACTGACCGGACGTGCGTTGCATATCCAGTTGCGGGCTGCTGCGGCGAAGCAGTTGGGCGCGAAGTCGTTCGATATCGATCTCGATTGCGACGATGCGTTGCTGAAAGAAGTCACGGAACGGCTGGTCGCGATACTAGGGGACCAGATCGTTGTCGAGGCAGGCCCGGCTTTGAAGAAGAAGGCCTTGCCGGCAAAAGACTATGCCGCGATCAAGTACTTAAATCTGGAGCGAAAGAAATTGAAAGCGCTGCCCGATTACGTTCGGGACATGACGTCGCTTGAGACGGCGAAGTTGGCCGGTAATCCGAAGCTCGACTTTGACGCGGTTTGCGAGGTGCTGAACAAGCTGCCCGTGAAGGAGTTGACCTTCACGACCGATCAGCCGATTCCCGAGAGCCTTGGCGCGTTGAGCGAGCTGGAGTCGTTAACGTTGGATGGCTTCACTACTCCGAAAGTTCTGCCGGAAAGCATGGGGCGGATGCGGAACCTGCGGTCGCTGCTGATTCTGGGCGATTCCGATGTCGTGCTGCCGGAAGCGCTGGCGGATCTGGAAAACTTGAGTGATTTGCGGGTTCGCGTACCAAG
>VFZQ01000274.1 GCA_016871135.1 Acidobacteriota bacterium
CATGTTCTTTTCAACGATGCGGCTCGGGATGCGAATGAATTCGGCGTAAGCGCCGTTGTTGAAGAGCAGATCGTCGCAGAGATTTTCGAGACGCTTCTTGCAGTAGAAGCAGTTGCCGCAGGGCGCGGAGTTGGCGGCGACGACGCGATCGCCGGCGCGGAACTTCGAGACGGCGGATCCGGCGGCGACAATATCGCCAGCCAGTTCGTGGCCGAACAGCGCGGGCGGTTGGATCATGCGCGCGTGATAGCCTCGGCGGAAGACCTTCACGTCGGTGCCGCAGGTAAGCGCGGCTTTCACGCGAACGAGAACGTCGCCCGGCCCGATCTTCGGCACTTCTACCGATTCGACCTTAACGTCTTCCTTGCCGTACAGGACGGCGGCCTGCATCTTTTGCGTCACTTGTCGTGTCCCTGAGGCCAAACAACAATTTTGAGCGATTTTGGCGACGGATGCAACGCCAGGTCGAAACCCGCGCTGATTTCGTCAAGCGGAAAACGGTGGCTGACCAGCTCGCCGACCGGAATCGCGCCGCTAAATACAAGATCGGCGGAAACCCGCTGCAAGTCCACATCGGCGCTGTAGGAACCGAAAACCATACGTTCCCCCATACAGATGTCCTTGCCGGAGAGTTCGATTCTTTCCTTGTCGGAGGTCTGCGCGAAGAGAAGAATTTTCGCCCCGGGGCGGGTGCAGCGGATGGCCTGTTCGACGATTCCGGGCGCGGATGCGGCGATAAATACGATGTCGGCGCCGCGGCCTTCGGTGAGCGCGGCGCACGCGGCGGCGACATCTGTCGTGCGCGGATCCCAGCACGCCGACGCACCGAAATGCTGACTGAAGGCGCGGCGTTCGGGCATGGTGTCGGTAGCGACGGTGCGGATGCCCTTGTGCTTGAGCAGCATGGTGAAGAGGAGTCCGATGGGGCCTTGCCCCATGACGACGGCGAGTTCATCGGGACGAGGATCGGCCATCCACACGGCCTTGACACAGGTGTTGACGGGTTCGACGAAACAGGCGGTGTCGAAGGAAACGCCGTCGGGGATGAGTTCGACGCCGCGGTCGACGATCCAATCCATGATGCGGGTGTACTGCGCGAAGCCGCCGCCGGCGGGTTCGAAGCCGGCGGTGATGCCGACCTTCTTGTAAACCGCGCATTGGGCGTAGAGACGCCGCGCGCAGTAAAAACATTTTCCACACGGAATGTGGTGAAAGGCGACGACGCGATCGCCCTCTTTGAACTTCGTCACACCGGCGCCGACACGCACGACGACACCCGCCGTCTCGTGGCCGTAGATGCGCGGCGGCGGAAGTAGATCGTACTCGACCTTCTTCAAATCCGTGTGGCAAATGCCGCAGGAGTGAACTTTGACGAGCAGTTCGCCGGGGCCGATTTCGGGAACCGGCACTTCCTCGACGACTACCTGATTGTTGCCGCGGTACACCGCCGCGCGCATGACCCCGTTAGAACTCATATTTCGAAAGGAACTCTCCTAGTTTCGCCGATGCGGCGCTTCCTCTGCTTGCCATGCGATATAGATCACGCGGATGCACCAATCCCGCCAGCGCGATTGACGCTTTCTTGAAGCGGCCATCGGGGTCGCGGTGGGCGTTGAAGTCGAGCGCGAACTCTTCGCCGGCGAGATCGCTGACGACCTTGACCGCGTGGAATTTCGTGTTGGTTTCGGCCGCCCATTTTGCGAGGGGCGCGGCTTCCATTTCGACGATATCGTAGCCCTGCCGGTGGAAGTTCTGCTTTTCTTCTTTGTTGGCGAGGAAGCGGTCAATCGAGAGGAGTTTTGCGCGCTTGGCGTTGGGGAGCGGCTCAGCGGGCCACTCGTTTACCGAGGTGGCGCTGACGATGTCGTTGAGTTGGAGATTGGGGTCGAGCGCGCCGCAGAGGCCAATGCTGAGAAGGACATCGATCTTGCCGAGTTGATCGATGGCGGTTTGCAGAGATCGTTGCGCGAGGCGCGGGCCGGGGCCTTCGGCGAAGGCGTGGACGGATGGATTGCGCTTGATCCACGGCTTAAATTCGAAGGGCTCGGAGGCGATGGCGACAATGGTCTTCATTTCCGAAACCACTCGCACGCGTGCTGCAACGCGATTCGGGCAGGCTGTGGAGAGAAGCCGAGTTCGCGCGTGGCTTTGTCGTGGCGGACCCACATCTTCTTGCGCGCCATGCGGACGCCTTCCATGGGGGCGCGGGGTGGCTTGCCGGTGAACGACGATATCGCGCCGCCCGCGGCGGCCGCGAGCCAGGCGACGAAGTACGGGATCTCGATCGACGGCGCCTTGACTCCGCTGAGAGAAGACAAAACTTCGAAGATTTGTTTTAGCGTCAGATTCTCCGATCCCAGGATATAGCGTTCGCCGGGGCGGCCTTTTTCGAATGCGAGCAGGTGGCCCAGGGCGACATCGCGGACATCGACGATGTTCAGGCCGGTGTCGAGATAGGCGGGCATGTTGCCTCGGAGAAAATCGGCGATAGTTTGGCCGGTCGGGGTCGGTTTGAAGTCGTGATCGCCGACGGGCGCGGTGGGATTCACGATGACGACGGGCAAGCCCGAGGCCGCGAATTCGAGCGCAACTTGCTCGGCGAGGAACTTCGAACGCTTGTAGTGGCCGGTCATGTCGTTGAGCGATACGGGCGTGGTTTCGTCGCCGAGTCCGCCGTCGATGAAACCGATGCAACCGACGGTGGAGGTGTAGACCACGCGCTCAACCCGCGCGGCGCGGGCGGCTTCGAGAAGCGCGCGTGTACCGTCGACGTTTGACGCATACAACTCGCGAGGATCCTTGGCCCAGAGACGATAGTCGGCGGCGACGTGAAAGACGGCGGAACAGCCATCGACGGCCTTTTCGAGCGAAGCGCGATCGGTGAGATCCGCCTTGACGACTTCGACATTCAGCTCGGGTACAGGGTTAATACCGCGGGTCATCGCGCGGACGGCGAACCCGCGTTCGGACAAAAGCCGCGCGACGTGCCAGCCGACAAATCCCGACGCGCCTGTGACGAGAACAGGCTTCACGTTACGCCCGCGTTTTCAGGAACGCTGCGAGCGCGAGCAGCGGAAACGAGTTCCGGTACATGTGGTAGTTGAGATAGAACACGCGCGGGAAACCGGTGCCCGTGGCCTGCGGTTCGTCCCATGTGCCATCAGGGCGCTGGGTCTTGACCAGGTAGTCGGCGGCGCGTTCGAGTGAATCGCTGCGGTCGTCACCGCTGGCGAGCAGGCCGAGGAGAGCCCAAGCGGTTTGCGACGGCGTCGAGGGTGCGTTGACGTAGGTGTTCTTGGCGTAGCTCTCGCAGCTTTCGCCCCAACCGCCATCGGCGTTCTGAATCGAGCGCAGCCACTCGCCGCCACGGAGCGTGTGCACTTCGCGATCACTCTCCCCGGCGGCGCGCAGGCCGCGCAGCGCGAGGTAGGTGCCGTAGATGTAGTCGACGCCCCAGCGGCCGAACCAGCTTCCGTCCTGCTCTTGCGTTCGGATCAGATATTCGACGCCTTTTCGCATCGCAGCATGATTCGCATCGACGCCGTGCAGCGCCAGGCACTCGAGCACGCGGCCGGTGATATCGGGGCATGTGGGGTCGAGCATCGCGTTGTGATCGGCGAAGGGAACATGGGAGAGCGCTGGCCAGCTGTTATCGACATCGAAGGCGGCCCAGCCGCCGTCAGAGGCCTGCATGTCGAACAACCATTGCACGGCGCGTTTGGAGGTTGCTTGGTGAGCCGTGGCATCGCGGCCGTTGACAAGTCCGAGGGCAATCATCACCATGCCGGTGTCGTCGATATCGGGGTAGAACTCGTTAGCGAATTCAAAGTACCAGCCGGAGGACTCGGTGTTCGGGCGGTGCTTGGACCAATCGCCCTTGCGGCGAACCTCTTTCGAGATGAGCCAATCGGCGGCGAGTTGCAGCCGTTCGGGCGGCGCCGTGCCCGCTTCGGCGAGCGCGTGCATGGCGATCGCCGTGTCCCAGACCACCGAGAAACAAGGCTGGAAGAAGAAGCGGTTGCCATCGTCGACCATGAGATCGTCGAAGTGGCGTTCCGCTTCGATGCGCGCGGGATCGTTCTCATCGTGGCCCATGACATCGAGGGCCATGATGGTGTACATCATCGGCGGGTAGATGGCGGCGAGGCCGTCGGAGTGTTGCGTGCGCGCCAGCACCCAGTCTTTGCACTTGGCGATCGCTTTGCCGCGCAGCATGTCCGAACCGTGTCGTTCCCAGAGTTTGAACAGTTTGTCGAGAGCGAGGAAAAAGCCCTTTTTCGAAAGCGCGCCATCAGGGTTCGGGAAGGCCGTGGATACTCCCGGCGCCAGGATTTCGTCGAGCGAAAACCCAGGCGGAAGCGCCTTCACCGGAAGCATCGATTGCACGATGGCAAGTGGCACGACGATAGCGCGCGCCCACGCGCTCATGTGGTAGAGTACGTCGCCCATGAGGATCATTTCGGGCGGCACCGAAGGCACGTCGGCGGCCGGATAGAGGCGGAATAGGCTGAGGTTGATTTTGACGTAGCTGTTGCAGGCTTGCAGTCCGCCGAGCGACAGAATGCAGTTCCGCAGACGCGCCATTTCGGACGAAGCGGGATCGATGCCGGCGACCTTGAGCGCGAAGTACGCCTTTACCGAAGCGCTGACGTCGGCGGGACCGCCGGGATAGATGGAGAAACCACCGTCACTCGCGTTTTGGCGCGCGAGGATCGAGCGGACAGCGCGGTCGATTTGCGGGCGGGTGGGCGGATTCCAGCCGCGCTCGTTCGGTTCATACAGCCAAAGCTGCAAGTAAATGTAGTCGGACTCGAGCGTGGTGTCGGCGGTGAGATCTCCCCACCAGTAACCCTTTTCGCTCTGCTGCGAGAGCAACCACTCCGAAGCGCGCCGAATGGCCGACGCCGCCCCGGCTGCGCCCGCATCCGTCATCTGCAAGGTCGGGCTCATTTTCTACGCGGTACGGATCTGCGTCAGACGCGCGGCATTCAGCTCCGGGGGCAAGGAAAAGCGGACGTCTTCTTCTTTTACTTCCAGTGTTTCGACATCGCCGAAACCGCTGCTCTGCAGGAAGGCGATGAGGCTGTCGACGAGGTGCTCGGGCGCCGAAGCGCCGGCGGTGACCGAAACGGAGTTGATGCCGTTCAGCCACTCCGAACGTACGTCCGATTCGTCGTCAACGAGGTACGCCGGGCGGCCCTCCTTGCGGCAGACTTCCACAAGGCGCTGCGAGTTGGACGAGTTCTTCGAGCCGACGACGAGAAGGAGTTCGGTCATTGGCGCGACGGCTTTGACGGCCACCTGACGGTTTTCCGTGGCGTAGCAGATGTCTTGCGAATGCGGACCGTTGATGAGCGGGAAGCGCTCGCGAAGCCGGGCGACGATGTGGCTGGTTTCGTCGAGCGACAAGGTCGTCTGCGTGAGAAAGGCGATTTTCGATTCGTCCGCGACTTGCAACTTATCGACGTCTTCGACGGTCTGCACGAGGACCATGGCGTCCGGGGCTTCGCCCAGAGTACCGATAACTTCGTCGTGGTTCTCGTGGCCGATCAAGACGATCGTGTAGCCCTGGCGCGCGAACTTCACGGCCTCCAGGTGGACCTTGGTGACAAGCGGGCAGGTGGCATCGATGACTTTGAGATCGAGCGTTTTGGCTTCGGCGCGGACCGCCGGAGAGACGCCGTGGGCGCTGAAGATAACACGCGCGCCGGTGGGCACCTCGACCAGTTCGTCGACGAAGATGGCGCCAAGTTCGCGCAGTTCGTCGACGACGTGTTTGTTGTGGACGATTTCCTTGCGGACGTAGATGGGCGCGCCGAAGGTGTCGAGCGCGATCTTCACGACGTCGATCGCCCGCACGACGCCAGCGCAGAAGCCGCGGGGCGTGAGCAGGACGATCTTCTTTTCAGCCGTTACGGTGGCGGTCCCTGATGCCATAGGTGTTAAATCTCAGTATAGCAATGGGATCAGAGGCTGGTCGCTTCCCACGCCTCCCACAGCGAGATCAACGCGGGGATACAATCTTTGCAGTATGAGACTTGCACTCTTTGGCGCGGTGGTTCTGGCGGCAGCGGTTGTGAAGTTGCCGACTGGCCGCGCGGATCTGGCGGCAGGCCGGAAATTGTATGAGAATCAGTGCGCGCTGTGTCATGGGCAGACGGGCGAAGGCGGACGAGGGCCGGTGTTGACGAAACCGCGATTGGCGCGGGCTGCCGACGACGCCGCGCTGGTCCGCGTGATCGAACACGGCATCAGCGGCACGGAGATGCCCGGGGCGCATTCGATGTCGGAGCGCGATATCCGGCAGACGGCGGCTTATGTCCGGACGTTGGGGCGTGTGGCTATAAAACCAGTACCGGGCAATGCGGCGCGCGGCGCGGAGTTGTATCGGACCAAGGGTGGTTGCGCGGGTTGTCACGACGCTGGATTCACGGCGCCGGCGTTGCAGGGCGTTGGCTCGCGGCGTAGCGCGGTGTATTTGCGCGAAGCGTTACTGACGCCGGAATCGGCGGTGCCGGACGGGTATCTGTTGGTCACGGCTGTGCCTCGGAGCGGCGGGAACGTAACGGGTGTGCGCGTAAACGAGGACTCGTTTTCAATTCAGGTCCGGGATGCGTCCGGGAAAGTGCATTCGTATTGGAAATCGGAGTTGGCGGAGTTGCGGAAGCAGCGAGGAGTGTCGCCGATGCCGTCGTACCGCGGCACGTTTTCCGAAGACGAGTTGACCGATGTTGTCGCCTACCTGGCGTCGTTGAAGGATTCCGAATGAGACTGCTACTGTTCTTGACCCCGGTTTTGCTGGCGCAGGTGAATGTGCCGTACGAGCGAATTCTGAATGCGGATGCCGAGCCGGGGAGCTGGCTGACTTACTCGAGAAACTATTCGGGGCAAAGATATTCGCCGCTCGATCAAATCCATACCGGCAATGTGAGTAAGTTGCGGGTGGCGTGGATGAATCAGGCCAACGAGACGGAGACGGTGCAGGCGTCGCCGATTGTGGCCGATGGCGTGATGTTCATTACCAAGCCGCCGAATATTGTCGAGGCCCTGGATGCAAAGACTGGGCGAGTGTTGTGGACTTATCGGCGAGAGATCGGCAACGACTTTCGCGGATGCTGCGGGAGGGTGAATCG
>VFZQ01000275.1 GCA_016871135.1 Acidobacteriota bacterium
CTTCGGGGTAGTCGTCGGTTTTGATCGTTTTCGTGCGATTGGTCAGGGTCCAGGTAAACGAGACTTGCGCCTCGGAGTAGATGCCAGTCGACGTTGTTCGCACCGCGCCGCCCGCGCCGGTGGTCCGTTTGCCGAAGAGTTTCGCGCGGCCGTTGTCCTGCAGTAGGGCCGCGAAGTGTTCGGACGCCGAGGTCGAAAACTCGTCGATCAACACCAGCACCGGCTTCGGGTAGGCGCGCTCTAATGGCTTGCGCGTCTCGTTGATCTGGCAGAAGGGCACCGGGCCGGTCTTTCCCTTCCCTTCCTTGTAGGCCCTCTGGTAGTGATCGAGATCGAACTCCAGAAACCTCGCGGCCTCTTCGTCGCCGAACAACCGCGCCGATTCGATTCCGGACTGCAGAGCCAGAATCTGTCGCCACGAGGTGATCTGCTCGGAGCCCTGCACCTTCCAATCCGCAGTCATCAACTCCGCGGCCATATCTTCGACCTGATAGGCCGATCCGCCGGGGTTGCGCGTCACATCGATGACGATCGCGTCCGTGGTCTCTTTCATCGCGGCCAGGGCGTCGCGAAAGAGCCTTGTACCTGACGCGCCGGCGAACTGCGCGATGCGCAAAAAGCCGATCTTCTTTTCTTCGAAGGTGATAACGCCGCCGTACACCGTGTCGAACCGGCCCGTTCCAACGGTCGCCGTGAAGCCTTCCGGAAGCGCGAATATCGGCTCCTTCACGGCGATGCCGCGTACCATCGCCCGGCCTTCGGTATCGACCATCAGGTTCTGCTTCGCCTTGAGGATTTCACGGTAATCGACCAGTTCCTGCGCGGCGCGCGGTTGGGCGGCGGAGTTCGAAACCGTAAATGGCCAGGCCAGCAGTTCGACCGGAGTGCCGCGCTTGCGCCAAAGAACCTTGGCTGTCTTCGTCTCGCCCGCCTCGTTCTTGAATACGACTTCGGCCTCATCACCGATCTTGTGCGCGAATGGCATTATGACCTGCGAGCGCGAGGTGATCAGGCCGGCGGCATCGCGTCGATTTGACGACGTGTTGCCGCCGTAGGCGTACTTGGCGTTGTCCTTAAGCCAATCGGCGGCGGACTTGCCGTCGAAGCTGACCAGTTCGTCTCCGACCTTGGCCGGGAATTGATCGGGCGGAAGGCGGAGTTCGTCGATCGAATCGATGAGCACTTTGCCGTCGTAGATATCGAGCGTGAAGCCAACCGAGGCGTTGAAGGTCGACGGCAGACGGAGGTAATCGTGAGCGTCGAACAGGGATGAGACATACTCGATGCAGACGTCGTAGAACTCAAGATCGGTCTTGGTCGCCGCGGCCCTGTCCAGCCACGGACCGATTTTGAGCGCGTCGAATTTGACCGCCGTCTTCTTCCATTCATACGGTGCATAATTCTTCGCGAAAACATCGACGAGCATCCGCATGTCGGCCCGTTTCTGGTCGGCCGTCAGCTGCGCGAAGCATGCGGTAACTGCTGTAAACAAAAGGACAATGGTCTTCATTCGTCTAACTCCCTCCACAGACTCAATTGTGCACGAGGGCGAGAAGAAATGCCAGAAAGATTCTTCGCATGAATCCCTTGGCAAGCGCTTACCGCAGGCGTATTCTGGAGATGGAAAGGGAGACACCTCATGTTGAAGATCAAGAAGATCCTAGTTCCGACGGACTTTTCGTCGCAGAGTTCGATGGTGGCGGCGCACGCGCGCGTGTTAGCGCTGCAATCGGGAGCGGAAGTGGTGGTCGCTCATTGCATGCGGCCGTTTCACCTGGCCGTTGAGGGTGTGGACGTGCCGGCGCATGTCGTCACCGAATGGTACGCCGAGCAGAAGCCGCGGATTGAGAAACAGCTCGCCGAATTCGCCAATATCTACTTCAAGGACATGAAAGTCCGCACGGTGTTTGCCGAGGGTGAACCGGCGGGCGAGATAATCGAAGTGGCCAAACGCGAAGAGGCCGATCTGATCATGATCTCGACGCACGGGTACGGTGCGTTTCGGCGATTCCTGCTTGGCTCGATTGCCGCGAAGATTCTGCATGACTCGCCGGTGCCGGTGTTGACGTCGACCCACGTTGATGCTCCAGCGTCGGCGACCGAGCAGATTCGGACCATCGTTGTGGCCGTGGACCTGAGCCCGCGTTCGCCGCTGGTGATCGCCAACGCTGCGGCCTTGGCGCGCGAGTTCGGCGCGAAGCTGCATGTGGTGCACGCGACGCCGGACGAGGGCGACGGCGCGGCGCGTTATCTCGATCACGCGTGGCGCGATGAGATCGCGCGGAAAGTGGCGATCGAAATTGAAACCTACATCCGGCAGGGGCACGCCGAAGCCGATACGGTGCATGTGATCTCGGGCAAGACCGAGGAAGTCGTCAAGCAGGTGGCCGGCGAAGTCGAAGCCGATCTGGTCGTTATCGGCTGTCATCATTCGCACGGCTATAACATCGTACGCACATCGCCGGCGCCGGTTCTCTCGCTTGGCATGCGCTGATGCGGGTATCATCTAGAGATCGTGCTTTCTCGCCGCGCTCTCTTCCCCGCTCTCGCTAACCCGCTGTTCGCCCAAGCGGCGAAGCCGAATCTTGTGCTGATTTACGTCGACGACCTGCGCTGGGATGCGCTGTCGTCGACCGGTCACAAGTTCGCCAAGACGCCGAACATCGACCGCCTGGCGCGCGAGGGCGCGATCTTTACGAACGCCTTCGTCACGACGCCGCTATGCTCGCCGAGCCGCGCGTCTTTCTTGACGGGCCAATACGTGCAAACGCACAAGGTGATCGGCAACACACGCGATGGCGAGAACCACACGCACAAGCTCGAAAACTACGGCAAGCACTTGCAGCCGGCCGGATACGAGACCGCCTATATCGGCAAAATCCACATGGGCATGGATGCGGGGCCGCGGCCGGGTTTCGATCATTGGGTGTCATTCCGCGGGCAGGGTGTGTATGTCGATCCGCCGTTGAATGTGGACGGTAAGGACATCAAAGCTTCCGGCTATATGACCGATCTGCTGAGCGATTACGCCGTCGCGTTCCTTGAGAAGCCGCGGTCGAAGCCGTTCTGCATGACCGTTGCGCATAAGGCGGTACATGGTCCGTTCACGCCGGCCGAGCGCCACAAGGACTTGTACAAGGACGTCACCATCACGGTGCAGGCCAACGCCGCCGACGATCTTCGCGATAAGCCGGCGATGAAAGACCGCAAGCCGGGCGGCGGTTCGAACGATGAGTTGATCAAGAACCAACTGCGTTGCTTGGCGTCGATCGACGACGGCGTCGGGCGCATGCTGGCCGCGCTGGAGAAGACGAAGCAGCTCGACAACACGCTGTTCCTGTTCAGCTCCGATAACGGCTACTTCTGGCGCGAGCACGGGCTGGGCGATAAACGGTGGGCCTTCGAGGAGTCGATTCGCATTCCGCTGCTGGCGCGGTATCCGAAGCTGATTAAGCCGGGGACGAAGATCGCGGGCATGGTGGCGAATATCGATGTTCACCCGACGTTCGTCGATCTGGCCGGCGGGCGGATCGGAACGCATGTGCAAGGCAAATCGTTTGTGCCGATGCTGAAGAATCCGAAGGCGAAGGTGCGCAGCGAGCTCTACTGCGAGTACTTCAAGGAAGAGAATTTCCCGCAGACGCCGTCGTGGCGCGCGATTCGCACCGAGCGATACAAGTATGTGCACTACCCGGAACTACAAGGCGCCGATGAGTTCTACGACATCGTGAAAGACCCCGGAGAAATGAAAAACAGGATCGGCGATCCGAAAGCGAAGGCGTTTCACGCGCGGTTGGTGAAGCCGGGAGTGCCGGTTTAGAATGATCGAATTTTCGCCGCAACTGCTGATCGACATTCCGACGATCATTCTTATTGACTTGCTATTGGCGGGCGATAACGCCGTCGTGATCGCGTTGGCAGTGAAATCGCTCTCGCCGAAAGAGCGAAAGCTCGGCATTACCATCGGCGCCGGCTTCGCCGTCGTGTTGCGCATTGCGCTGACATTCTTTGCCGCGCAACTGCTGCTGACGCCGTGGATTAAGCTGATCGGCGGTGTGCTGATCTTCTGGATCGCGATCAAGCTGCTTACCGATTCGGCCGAAGAACAAGCCGGGGTGCATCGCGAGCACACGCTGATGTCGGCGATCTGGTACATCATGGTGGCCGATATCACGATGTCGACCGATAACATTTTGGCGGTGGCCGGGACGTCGAAGGGAAGTCTGCCGCTGTTGCTGTTTGGGCTCGGGTTGAGTATTCCGTTTGTCGTGTTTACGAGTAACCTGCTTTCGAACATCATGGACAAGTACCCGATCGTGATTTGGATCGGCGCGGCGATTCTGGGGCGCGTCGGCGCGGAGATGATTATTACCGATCCTGTGGTTCACAATGCCCTGCATCCTTCGATGCCGGTTGAGATCGGCGTGCAGGTGCTGGGCGCGCTGGTTGTGGTGGCTGCGGGGAAGTTATTGACGAGACGGGCGACGTAAGGGCTCGCGTTTGGAGCGAATTCTCGGGAATTGGTCACCAGAGACGCGGGTCGAAGCTCAAGCTCGAAGCGCACGAAGTCCGCTACTCGTCGAGTCGTTGAGTGCAATGTAGCCTTCGACCGACCCGTGGTCTCGCAAGATCTTCGCGTGTACTTGGTCAAGGTACTCGGCGTGGGCCATGGCGATCGTTCGCATGCGGTGCTCGGATACCTGATAGAGGGTGATCCGGCGGAGGCGGCGGATAAATCTGTCGAGGCGATCCTGGAAGAGTTCGTTGGTGCGGAGGTAGTCCGCGCGGACGACGTCGTAGGGCACGCCCGCAAGCAGTTGAACAATCGCCGCGGAGAGGCCGGTGCGGTCTTTGCCGGCGTTGCAGTGGATGAGAACGGGATGGTTCTCCGCGTTAGCTACGATTTCGACGATTTGGCGAATCTTGCTGGTTTGCTCAAAGACGATCTGGTGATAGAAGTTGCGGAAGAGTTCGCGGAAACGGTCCTCACCCGTTTGGCCGAAGAGGCAGCTCAACACTTTGAGCTCACCGGGTTGGTCGAACGGGATGTGGATGGTTTGCGCGGGCGCGTGGGTGGGACGTTTGCGGATCTCTTGCGGCGAGCGGAGATCGCAAATTCGGTTGATGCCATGATCGCGCAGGAGCACGCTGGAGGTGTCTGGGAATCGCCACGGATCATCGGAACAGTAGAGCGTCCCCGGCTTGAGACCGGCGACGGGGCGGAAGTTGGAGACGGCGATGGCCAAGCTCGCTACGCGCGCCGCAGAGGGAGGTAGCGCACGCAAACGGGCATGGGCGCGGGGATCGGCGCGCCAACGGCGTCGAGCGCACCTGTCTGCTGGTTGATGCGGAACAGGACGATGGTGTTCGAGTTCTGATTGGCCGCGATGAGAAATTGGCCGGTGGGGTCGATGGCAAAGTTGCGCGGCACTGCGCCTTGCGTCGATTTATGCTCGATGGACTTGAGCTTGCCGGTTGCCTGATCGATCTGGAATACGGCGATGGTGTTGTGCCCGCGATTGGATCCGTACAAGAATCGTCCGTTGGGATGCGCGACGACTTCGGCTGTTGAGTAGCCTTGCTTCAACGGCTCGGGCAGTGTCGTTACGGTTTCGATTTCGGTGAGCGTACCGTTATTCCATTTGAACGCCGTAACGGTGCAGGTGAGTTCGTTGATGACGTAGGCGAACTTGCCTTTCGGATGGAAGGTGAAGTGGCGCGGGCCGGAACCGGGCTTGAGCGATGCGGCAGTTCCCTGCTCCATCGCGCCGGTGGCGGCGTTGAACTTGTAGGCGAGGACCTTATCGAGGCCGAGGTCGGCGACGATGACGTGTTTGTTGGCGCGGTCGAAATTGACCGAGTGCGCGTGCGGGCCGGTCTGGCGCGGGCTGACGCTCGAGCCGGAGTGCTGATGAAACGCCGTGCGTTTGCCGAGCGCGCCCGTCGAGTCGATGGCATAAGCGCAGCAGCTTCCGGCACCGTAGTTCGCGGCGACGAGGAACTGGCCGTTGCGGCTGACGTTGACGTGGCAGGGGCCGGCGCCGCCCGACGACGCGTCGTTCAACTTTTGCAGCTTGCCGGTGGAGTGATCGATCTTGAAGGCGCTGATGGAACCGGCGTTTTCCGTCTTGTACTTCTCGGTTTCGCCGACGGCATAGACGTAGTTGCCGCTGGGGTGAATCGCCAGGAACGACGGATTTTCCGCTTCCGCCGCGAGGCCTTCGGGCTTCAGTGTAGCCGCGCCGGTGTCGAGGACGAAGCTGTAGATCCCCTTGCTCTCGCCGCGCGAGTAGGTTCCGATGTAGACACGAAACTGCTTGGCCTTGGCGGCGGCGAACGACGGCAGGGAGAGCGCGCCGAGTCCGAGCGCGAATTGACGACGAGAAAGCGACATGAAGGCTATCGTACCGCTTTATTGTTTCGGAGCGTAGTAGCCCTTGCGCGCTTGGACCTTAAGCGACTTGTCTTTCGTGCGCAGTTCGAGCTTGCGGAAGCCGCCGTCCTTGCGTTCGTTCGAGGACGAATAAGACAGCATGTACTGCGAACGCATTTCCTGTTGAATCTGGTCGAAGATCTCTTCCAGACGATTCGAGCGCGAGACGTGAAAGACGCGGCCTCCGGTCTCTTCCGACATCTTCCTGAGATCGCCGTCGCCTCCGCCGAAGCCGCCGTACATACGGGGATCGGCGTAGTAGATGCTGTAGATCATGGTGTCGCACTTGTGCGCTTTTTCGATGGCGTCGCGGAGCTTGTATTCCGAACCGTAATCGACACCATCGCTGATGACGACGATCGCTTTGCGGCCGACTTCGGACTTCAGTTTTTCGTCGGCGGCCATGTAGACGGCATCGTAGAGGATGGTGCCTTTTTGCTTCGAGGTTGGAACCGGGCCGGGATGGATTCCGCTCACTCCGGCGTTGAGGCGGAGGTCATCCAGACCTCGCTTGAGAAGGCGGATCGAGTTGGTCGAATCCTGTAAGAGCCGCGCGTCGGCGCCGAAGCTGATCAGAAACGCCATGTCTTTTTGCCGGAGCACCTTTTCGAAGAACAATCCGGCGGCGTGTTTTTCTTCGGGGATCAT
>VFZQ01000276.1 GCA_016871135.1 Acidobacteriota bacterium
CCGGGGGGCCTCTTACGTTAGGCTAGTGCGCGGCCACACTTGCGTCCCGTCCATCGGGAAGACCCAGCAGGTGTCGATGTCGCGTGGATGCAGAACGACGCCGAAGCCGATGTCGCCAATTTTTTTCGGCATGTTGTCGCCGATGCGCGTCCAGCGCGTGGCGGGGCGATCGATGCGATAGATGCCGCAGTGGTTCTGTTGGTAGACGCGGTCGGGGTTCAGCGGATGAATGCGGACGCAGTGGGGATCGTGACCGTACTCGGCATCGGGCGAGGGAAGAAATTCCGCGGCGATGCCCTGGTTCAGCGGCGCCCACGACGCACCGGCATCGAGCGATTCAAAGACGCCTCCGGCCGACATTCCGATATACATGTGATTGGCGTCGCGAGGATCGATGTTGATCGAGTGCAGACGCGCGCCGTCGGGCGGGCCTTGTTCGCCATCGCCGCACCATTTCGGGCGCATGGGATGGTTGTTGAAGCCTTCGACCTCCTGCCAGGTGTCGCCGTGATCCTCACTGCGGAACAAGCCTTGCGGCGATGTCCCCGCGTACCAGACTCCTGGCTGCGACGCGTGGCCGGGTTGCAGCCAGAACGTGTGCTCGACGACGCGTCCGCCGGTTTCCTTCTTCGGGAAGGCGGGCGGCTTCGAAACTTCCTTGAACGCCTTGCCGGCGTTGACCGAGCGGTAGATCGTGTGTCCGAGATGGCCCGCGCTGCCGGCGATAAGAATGCGCTTGGGATCGCGCGGGTCCTGCACACAGTGGTAGATCACATTGCCGAACAAAACCGGGCCGGACAGTTCCCACTTCCGGCGGTCTTTCGTAGTGAAAGTAAAAGCGCCCTTCTTTGTCGCGACCAGGAGTTTCATGATGGCTTACCGAATGTTGATTGTTACGCTCTCCGGACTGGTTTGGTTACCGATTCGGAGTTGGAGCCGTTTGTCGCCGGTGCTGAGCAGCGGAACGACGAAGTTGACTTGCAGCACACCGGCGACGAGACCCGGCGCGCCGCCGGCATAGACGGGGCGCACTTCCTGGCCGTCGATCAGAACGGCAACAGGCGTTTTCGGCTGCGGCAGCGGGGCGACGGTTGGCTTGCCGTCGACGCCGGCGGGATCGGTGGCGCCTTCGCCGGTCGCAAAGAGGATGAGCGTTTCGCCGATGACCGCGCCGCTGCCCGCGCGGACGAGTTCGCCGTTCGGCCGGATGACGGCGCCGGCGCCGCTGCCGCTGGAATTCTGCGTGAAGATTCCGGGCGCGGAGGTGGCGACGGGAATTTCGATAGGATCGGAGAGTCGGCCTTCGAACTCGACTTGCACGGGGACGGCGCGCTTACCCTCGACATCGTAGGGTACGACGACGCTGATTTGCTGCGTGCTCGAAACGATCATCGCGCCGGGAGTGCCGTCGAACAGAACGCGCGTGCCGGCGAGGCGTGTGGAGACAAAACCGCGGCCGTCAAGCTGCAGTGTTGTTGGCGTGGATCCCATGTTCTGGCCGAAGATGGTGATCAACTCACCGGGAGCTATGCCGCCTTCGTTGCGCGCCGGCCTGAAGCTGGCGGCGTTGGTGACGCCGGCAAAAGTGAACTCGGGGCGCGGGGGAGCGAGCGGCGGAACAAGGTTGATTGTGGCTTCGACGAACTTGGTGTTGTCGGCGGCGGCGGAGGCGCGCAGCGTAACTGTCGATGCCGACAGAATCGTGGCCGGGGCCGTGTAGAGGCCGCTGGAAGTGATGGACCCGACGTTTGGCGTGAGCGTCCATCGCACAGTGGTGTTGGCGGCGCCAAGCACTGTGGCATTGAATTGCTGCGTCTGGTTGGCGGCGAGGGTCGCCGAGCGGGGCGTCATCGTGATGGTGAGACGGTTGACGAGTGTGACAACGGCGTCGGCGATCTTGGTTCCGTCGGCGACGCTGATGGCCGAGACTGTGACGCCGGGAGAGCCCGCGAAGGAGTCGGGCGCGGTGTAGAGACCGGTCTGCGTAATCGAACCGATGTCGGGGAAGATCGACCAGCGAATAGCGGTGTTGGCGGTGTTGCTGATGGTGGTGGTGAACTGCTGCGACTCGCGCGGGCCGAGCGTGACGAAGGCAGGCGCTATGGTGACGAGGATCTCGCTGTAGAGCGCGGCGAAGCAGTCGGCGGCGCCGATGGGACGAGTGGCGAGCGCGCCTTCGGTGGTGAGCAGATTGGCCGAGTCGGTAACGCCGGTTACCCAAGTGCGGCCACGGCCGTCGATGGCGACGGCCTGGATGCTATCGTTTCCCGCACCGCCGAGATGCGTGGAGAACTGAAGCTGATTGCCGCCAGCGCTGATACGCGCGAGGAACGCATCGGCGCCGCCGCGAAACTCCTCCGAGCGAATCGGGCCGTCGTTTCGGAGAGGGAAGTTCGAAGAGAACGTCTGGCCTCCGACGTAAGCGTTGCCGAGGGAATCGACGGCGAGTGCGTTGGCGATCTCTTCGGCCGAACCTCCGAGAAACGTACCGTAAACCAGCACCGTGCCGAGCGGATCGAAGCGCGCTACAAAGGCGTCGGGCAGCAATGCGGCGACGCTTTGCACGGAGTTGAAACTGACGGGGAGATTGGGAGAAGTGGTCTGGCCGGCGATGTAGACATTGCCACGGGCGTCGACTCCAACGGCGCGGGCAACCTCTTGCAGATCGCCGCCGTAGTAGGTGGAAAATGCGAGCGACGCACCGTCGGCGGCGAGTTTGGAGACGAAGGCATCCGAAGTACCGCGACGCGTTTTCTGGTAGGCGGTTTCGGTGATGGGGAAGTTGTCGGAGCGGGTTTCGCCGGCGATGTGCGCGGCACCGGCGGAGTCGACGGCAATGGAATTGGCGATGTCGACGGCGAAGCCGCCGAGGATGCTGGCGTAGACGACGGATGCGCCATCGCGAGCAAACTTGACGACAAAGGCGTCGCCGCCGCCGCGCACGGGAAGCGTGTCCTTGGTGGTGACGGGGAAGTCGGTCGAGTCGGTGCGGCCGGCGATGTAGGCCGCGCCGGTGGAGTCGATGGCGATGGCGTTGGCGGACTCGTTGGAGGCGCCGCCGAAGTAGCTGGCGTAGGTGATGGCGGTTCCGGAGGGCGCGAGTTTGACGATGAACGCGTCGGTGATGCCGCTGCCACCGGCGAGCAGCTTTTGAGGAGCGTCGGCGGAGACAGGGAAATTGTTGCTGGCGGTTTGGCCGGCAACGTAGGCGGCTCCGGCGGAATCGACCGCGATGGCGAGACCGGTGTCGACGCCATTGCCGCCGATGTAGGCGGTCCACACAACGCCTCGACCGGAAGGATTCAGTTTGGCGACAAAAACATCTTGCGAGCCAAATGTTTGGGAGCGCGCGGCGCCGGGGAAGTCGATCGACACGCTGGAGCCGACGATGTAGGCGTTGCCTTGGGCGTCGGCGGCGATGCCGCGGGCTTCGTCGGCGAGGGATCCGCCGAGATAGGTGGAGTAGGTCAGAACGGGATCGATGACGAGTTCGCGCGTGTGGTCATAGTGGCCCACATCGAATCCGAACGAGCCCTCGCGCTCGACGAAGCGGACGGGGATTTTGCGGTCTTGCTGTGTGGCGATGGGGGCACGGAAGCGCAGTCCATTGGCGAACACGAGTTCGCCATTGCCGGTGATGCGGGCGGGCGCGGTGAACTGGATGGCGGCTGGATCGGCGCCAGGGTGAACGATGAAGTCGTACTCCATGCGGCGATCGGCGCCGTAGTAAACGAGGTCGATGCCGTTGTAGAGATTGGCCGCGGTAACGCGGGAGTGCGTTGGATAGCTGGCGCGATCGTTCCCGCGGAAGTAGGTCACGGTGCTGCTTTCCCCGGCGCCGGTGAGCTTCGATGCGCGCGCGTTGCGCCAACGAAGATCGACCGAACTATCGCGCGTGGCGAGGGTCATGCCGGCCGGTGAAAGGCGCGCGGCGTAACCGTTTGCCTTGAGGACGAACTCACTGGCGCCACGCTGTTCAAACAGTCCAGGGACCTTTACGGATGCCGCCATCGTGGCGGCGCAGGCGAGAGAAAAAGTTGCAAAGCGTTTCATCGCGGTAAACGAGAGTGTACCAATACGGAGCCTGATATACTTGCCATTCGCCCATCATGGAAAACAAACTCAACCGCAGATCGCTTTTCGCCGCAGCCGGACTCGGCGCGTCTCCCTTGCTAGCGCAGATCAAGCGCGATTGGAGTGGGCAGAATCCGACCCGTTACCCCGATCCCGACATCATCGCGATCGACCCGCGCTTCAACAAGTACAAGCTTGGCAACACGCCGATTCAGCGCCTGCACACGGGCTGCCTGTGGGCCGAAGGGCCGGCGTGGAGCGCGGTCGGCCGCTACCTGCTTTGGAGCGACATTCCGAACAACGTGCAGTTACGCTGGGTGGAAGAGACGGGGCATGTGTCGGTGTTTCGCAATCCGGCCGGCAACTCGAACGGCAACACGTTCGACTGGGAAGGACGGCAACTTGCGTTTGAACACGGCAACCGGCGCGTGCTGCGCTACGAGCACAACGGCTCAACGACGGTGATCGCGGACAAGTTCGAGGGCAAGCCGTTGAACGCGCCGAATGACGGCGTTGTCGGCCCCGACGGCGCGCTGTGGTTCACCGATCCCGGCTACGGCTCGCTAATGTGGTACGAGGGCAACAAGGGCAAGCTGGAGTTGAAGGAAGCGGTCTATCGCGTGGACAAGTCGGGGAAGATCGAAAAGGTCACCGACGAGATCTACAAGCCGAACGGAATCTGCTTCTCGCCCGACTACAAGAAGATCTATGTCGCGGACACGGGCGCGACGCATTATCCGAACGCGCCAAAGGTAATCAAAGTATGGGACATCAACGGCACGAAGCTGACGAACGGAAAAGTGTTCTGTTCGATGAAGCTCGATGGCGTTGGCGAGGGTTTGGCCGACGGCATCCGCTGCGACGAGGACGGCAACATCTGGGCGAGCGCGGGATGGGTCGGCGAGAACTACGATGGCGTGCACATCTTCGCGCCGGATGGACAGCGGATCGGGCAAATCCGGCTACCGGAGATCTGTTCGAACGTCGCATTTGGCGGCGCGAAGCGAAACCGGTTGTTCATGACGGGCAGCCAGTCGCTGTACTCTGTGTACGTCGAAACGCGCGGCGCGCATTTCTGCTAGATAGTGCGGACGATCAAGGCCGACCCTTGGCGTGCGCCATTACTTGGATCTGCATCTTTCAATTGCCCCTAACGTCACATCTGGGACGCCATCCACAGGCGCCAGCGGGTTATCCAAAAGCCAGCGCACATTCGTGCAGGACTGGGGCTTGCTTCCCGCGCGAAAAGGACAACCCCTAACGGCTGCTGGATCCGAATACTTCGCCGGCCGGCTGCCATAGGCATTGGTCGTCGCCGTGGGAGGCACGATCATCACTTTTCCGCCATGCGGACAAAGGACAACGGACCTATCCGTTACCTGAGTGATTGCTATTGCAGAGACTAGACCGAGAGGATGATCGCCGGACCCTGCGGCACGTTGGCGGCGGTCTTACAGATGCCAACATTGCCGAACATTACGCTAGGCACGCCATCGATGGTATATAAAGGGTTGCAGGTAACCCAGGACATCTTAACGCAGGGTTGGGGGCGTCCGCCGACCCTGTGTGCGCAGCCCGAAACGGTTCCGGGGTCGGTCCACTTGACCGCCTTCTTGCCGTTCGGCAGCACGGACATCGTCGTCGTCTTAACTTGCACCGAGCCGCCGTGCGGGCACTTGATGACCGAGCCGCTATTGACGACTATGTTCAGATTTTCTAGTTCGAATCCCATTGTTCGCTCCTGCAAACACTGGCGCGAACTGGACTAGAAAGTTATCGAAAGAATTACTTCGAACTGATTTTTTCTGGAGTTGTACGAATCCTTGTCGAACGTTTTGTCCATCCAGCGGGTGTAGCGGAACTCGGGCACGACACGGAAACCGAAGTCGTCGTTGTACTGAACCCCGATGCCGCCGGTCCAGCCGCGGGTGAGGTTTTGAACTTTCTTGTCGATGGGCTTATTGTCGTTCGTGCTGACGCCGAGAATTGTCGTCGTACGAGTGGTGCGGATGGACTGCACCGCACGGAACGACGGGCCGCCTTCGACGAAGACGCGGACGCCTTGTTTGGTGTGGTCTTTGTCGTAGCGGCGGATCAGTATGCCGAAGTCGCGATACTTAATGCTCGAGTTTTCCTTGACATCGCTGATCTTGCGTTCGTCGGCGGTGGTGAAAGGGTTGTCGATGCCTTCGATGGTGTTCTTGGTCGTTTCGAGCTTCGAGGCGTGGATCATGTAGGTCGCGGCGACGGCGAATTTCTTCGGCAGCGCGACCTGGACGAGGCCACCAAAACCGATGGGGCTACCTTTCGATTTCGTCTCGTCGTTGCGGGAGAGGACGTTGGTTGCCGAGACGAATGAGCCTTCGCCGACGGGGACAAGCGCGAGAAATCCGAACGTGCCGCCGGCGGAGATCGGACGGACGTAGTTGACCTTCTTCAAGGTCGTCGGCGCTTGCTTGGGAGCTTCGGCGGCGGGCTTCGCGGGCGCCGGAGTGGTTGGAGCGGGCGTTTGTGCGTTAACAAACGAGGCGGCTGCCATTACGGTGAGCAGCCGGAGACGAATCGATTCCATAGGCAATCTTTCTATTCTACCCGCTCCAGGCAACCTTAAGATTGTTAACATCCGTGCACCCGTGGCGCCGGTTGGTATATGCTCTTAAGCTGCGAACCCATGAGCACAACGAACACTTCTCCCGCACTGCACAATGCCATGTGGCCCGGACTGGTCGGCAAAGGCCCCGACTCGGAGCCGCCTATCTCTCTCGATACCATGTTGGATCTGACGTGCGCGGCCAACGTTGACGGCGTAAAATTCGACGGCGTCGATATTTTTCTTTCGCTGCCGCACACCGATATCGATTCAAGCGACGAAGACCTGAAGAAGCTGGCCGATAACGTCGGCGGGCGCGGACTGGTGATCGGCTCGATGGTGGCGCCGGTATGGGGACCGACCGGCGGCGGCTCGGCGCTGGGCAATGACGAGG
>VFZQ01000277.1 GCA_016871135.1 Acidobacteriota bacterium
CGACATGGCCGACGCCGATCAGTACCTTGACCCGCAATTCAGCGCGCAACTGATGTCGGAAACGGCATCGGAGACCGTCGACGATCCGCTGGCCAACGTGCCCGCGAAGTACAAAGCGAACCTCGTCGACGAGTAGTCGCAACATCGGGGCGCTCGCCTTTCCTCCTGAAAGGCCCCCAGAGCGCCCATTTCCCTTCCTTTTTTCCATTCAACATAAGAGAGGTCATATGGCGGAAGTCTCCGCGGCATTGGTGAAACAACTGCGCGAACGCACGGGCGCGGGCATGATGGAGTGCAAGAAGGCGCTGGACTCGACCGGCGGCGACATTGAAAAGGCGATCGAGGAACTGCGCAAGCGCGGCATCGCTTCGGCCGCGAAGAAAGCTTCGCGCTCGACCAAACAGGGTTCGATCACGGTCGCGTTGAACGCCGATCGCAGCGCGGGCTCTATCCTTGAATTCAATTGCGAGTCGGACTTCGTCGCGCGCACCGACGACTTCCAAAACATGGTCGGCGAACTGACCCAGCAGGCGCTTGAAGCGCCGGCCGGAACGACGCGCGACCAGATGCTGGCCGCTCCGTTCCGAGGCCACACGGCCGAGACGGTCGAACAGGTCATCGCCGGCAAGATCGGAAAGATCGGCGAGAACATGCAACTCGCCCGCTTTGAAAAGGTGGAAGGCGGCGTCCTCGGCTCCTACATTCACCAAGGCGCGCAGCTCGGCGTGTTGATTCAGGCGACCGGCGGTTCCGCTGCCGCCGCGGGTAACGAAGAAGTGCTGGAACTGCTGCGCGACGTCGCCATGCAGGTGGCCGCTGCCGATCCGCAGTTCATCCGCCGCGAGGACGTCACGCCCGAAGCGATGGAGAAGGAACGCGAGATCCAACGCGCGCGCGCCCGCAACGAAGGCAAGCCCGAAGCCGTGATCGAAAAGATGATCGCCGGCCGCATGAGCAAGTTCTTCGAAGAGGTCTGCCTGCTCGATCAGCCATTCATCAAGGACAACGCCGTCACCGTTTCGCAGTTGATCGCCGCCAAGGCGAAATCGACCGGTGAGGCATTGACCATCGCCCGGTTCGTGCGCTACAAGGTCGGCGAAACGGCTTCGGCCGAAGCGTCCGCCGAAGGCTAAAACAACGTGGCCCAATACGGTCGAATCCTGCTCAAGCTCAGCGGCGAAGTGCTCGCCGGCGGAGGAGGTTTCGGCATCGATCAGGAATGTCTGCACCGGCTGGCGGCCGAGGTCGCCGATGTCGCGAAGAAGAACGTGCAGATCGGACTGGTCGTGGGCGGCGGCAACTTTTTTCGTGGCGTCAGCGCCGCGGCCAAGAACATGGACCGCGTTGCCGCCGACCACATGGGCATGCTGGCTACCGTCATCAACGCCATCGCGCTGCAGGACGCCCTGGAACAACAGGGCGTTCCCACGCGTGTCATGACCGCTATCGCGATGCCGTCGGTCGCCGAACCCTACATTCGCCGCAGGGCCATTCGCCACCTGGAAAAGGGGCGCATCGTCATTTTCGGCGGCGGCACGTCAAACCCGTATTTTTCCACCGACACGGCGGCCACCCTGCGCGGCCTGGAGATTCACGCCGACGTTGTCGCGAAAGCGACCAGCGTGGACGGCGTGTATGATAAGGATCCGCGGAAACACACCGACGCCGTGCGCTATGAGAGCATAACGTTTCAGGAGGTGCTCGCACGGCAGCTAGGCGTGATGGATGCCTCCGCGGTGGCGATGTGCCGCGACAACCGCCTGCCGATCTGCGTGTTCAATTTGCGGCAGCCGGGCAATATCATGCGTATGGCGATGGGCGAGCCGCTCGGCACGCTGATCGTCGCGTAAGGAGAAAGGATCGATATGTCAAACTTCCAAAACATCAAGGACGTGGAAAACCACGCCAAGGGACGCATGGACAAGGTGCTGGCCGATATGCAGCACGACGTCGCCTCCGTCCGCACCGGGCGCGCGTCGATCAACCTGCTCGAGCCCGTGCAGGTCGACGCCTACGGTTCGAAGATGCCGATCAATCACGTGGCCACGCTGCACGTTCCGGAGCCGGCGATGATTACGGTCCAGCCGTTCGACAACTCGCAGATCGGCGCGATAGAAAAGGCGATCCGCAGCGCGGGTCTCGGCTTGAATCCATCGAACGACGGCAAACTGATTCGTATCCCGATTCCAGCCCTGAACGAAGAGCGCCGCAAGGAACTGGCCAAGAAGCTGCACGGCATGGCCGAAGATCACCGCGTCGGGCTGCGCAACGTTCGCCGCGACGCCAACGAAGCGGTGAAGAAGCTGCTCAAGGACAAACTCATCAGCGAAGACGACGACCGTCGCGCGCATGACGAAATCCAAAAAATGACCGACGCGAACATTGCTAAACTGGATGCCGCGATGAAGGCCAAAGAGAAAGAGATTCTCGAGGTCAAGTAGTCACAAGATTCGAATGGCTGATCGAGCCCGCACTCGACCGGCCAATTTCGTGAATGGAAGCCGGGGAGATCTTGCCCCGGCTTTTTTTCGCCGCGGCGGCCCGTGGCGACGCTACTGCTTGAGCAGATGCTTTTGCACTTTACCCAACGCCGTGCGCGGCAGTTTGTCGATGCGGACGAAGGCTCGCGGTATCTTGAACGACGCCAGATGCGCGCGGCAAGCGGCTTCGAGCGCGGCGGTGTCGCAGTCGCCGACGACGAACGCGATAGGCACTTCGCCTCGGCGCGGATCGGGCGCGCTGGCGACGGCCACTTCGACGACGCCGGGTTGCTCGGCCAGAAACTCTTCGATCTCGCGCGGGTAGATATTGAATCCGCCCGAAATAATCAGATCGCTGCGCCGGCCTTGCAGTGTGTAATAGCCGTCGGCTGAACGCGTGGCGATATCACCGGTCCGAAACCAACCGTCGCGGTGCGCTTCGGCGGTGGCTTCCGGGCGCCGCCAGTAGCCGGCGAACAGATTCGGCCCCTTCATGTAGATCTCGCCGACATCGCCCTCGGCGACATCGTTGCCGTCGGGATCGAGAATGCGTACCGAGACGCCAGGGAACGGAAAGCCGACCGAACCCGCGCGGCGCTCGCCCGTGTAGGGGTTCGAAATATTCATGAGCGTCTCGCTCATCCCGTAGCGTTCAAGGATCGTGTGATCGTACAAGACACGGAAGTCTTCGAGCACCTGCGCCGGCAGCGGCGCCGATCCGGAGACAAACAGCCGCATGCGCGCGCCAATCCGCGCCGCGGTTTCGCGCGGCCAATCGAGCATGCGTACATACATCGTCGGTACGCCGAAGAACACGGTCGGCTGAAACTCTTCCATCCACCGCGCGGCCTGCTCGTGCGCGAAGCGTTCGGTCAGGCGCATCAGACAACCGCTGACAAGCCAGGCGTGCAAACCGTTGCCAAGGCCATGCACATGGAATAGCGGCAACGTCAGCAGCAATCGATCGTCGCTCGAAAACGCCCAGCAGGTGACGACGTTGACGGCGTTGGCAATGAAGTTGTTATGCGTGAGGACGGCGCCTTTCGACGTGCCCGTTGTGCCGGAGGTGTAGACGATCGCCGCGGGTGCGTCGCCGTCGATCACGTCGGAAACGGGCTTCGGTTCGCACGCAGCGGCTTTTTGCAACAGCTCCTCGACGAGCCAGACGGCGGCGTTGTCGGGAGCATGAGGAGAGAGGTCGGCGCTGGTGATCAGAGCCTTGGGTTCCGCATCGCTGACGATGTGGCGGATCTCGCGATCGCGGTACAACACATTGACCGGAACGAAGATCACGCCAAGGCGCGTACAGGCGAGAAACAGATCGATGTAGGCGATGCTATTGGCGAGAAAGACCGCGACACGGTCGCCCTTCGCGAGCCCTTTCGACAGAAGCAGCGTGGCCATTCGCGCGGCGCGTTCGTCCACCTCGCCGAATGTGTAAGTGCGGCCGTCCCATTCGAGCGCCGGCTTGTCGCTCCGTGTCTGAAACGAAAGATCGAACAGGCCCGGGAGAGTCACGGCTTAAGCGGAGGCCGCGCTGCCCTTGGCCGAGAAGCGCGCGATGTAACCGGTGTCGATTTCGCCGCTTTGGAATTCGGCGTCGTTGAGAATGCGCTGATGCAGCGGAATCGACGTATGAATGCCTTCGACGACGAACATGTCGAGCGCGCGCAGAGCGCGATCGATCGCCTCGCCGCGGTCCTTGCCGGAGGTGATGAGCTTGGCGACCAGCGAGTCGTAGTAGGGCGGGATCACACAATCGGTGTAGGCCCAGGTGTCGACGCGCACGCCGGGACCGCCGGGCAGATTCAGACCGGTGATTTTGCCGGGGCTGGGCGCAAAGGTGACCGGGTTCTCGGCATTGATGCGGCACTCGATCGCGTGGCCGCGAATCGTCACGGGTTCGGTGAGAATATCGGTCAGCTTCTCACCCGCCGCGATGCGGATCTGCGCCTTCACGATATCGATGCCGGTGACGGTTTCGGTAACGGGGTGCTCCACCTGCACGCGCGCGTTGACCTCAATGAAATAGAGGCTGCCGTCTTCGTCCATCAGGAATTCAACGGTGCCGGCGTTGGTGTAACCGACGGCCTTCATCGCCTTCTTCAGCGAGTCGCTGATCTCCTTGCGCAGCTCGGGCGTGACGCGCGGGCTCGGGGCTTCTTCGATCAGTTTTTGGTGGCGGCGTTGAATGGAGCACTCGCGCTCGCCCAGCACTTCGACGTTGCCATAGTTGTCGGCCAGGATCTGAAACTCGATGTGCCGGGGCTTGCGAATGTACTTCTCCATGTACATATCGGGGCACGAAAACGCCGCGCCGGCTTCGGCTTGCGCCTGCGCCAGCAGGTTGGGAAGCTCTTCGGGTTCGTTGACGACGCGCATGCCGCGCCCGCCGCCTCCCGCGCTGGCTTTCAGGATCACAGGGTAGCCAACTTCCTTGGCCATTTCGAGCGCCTGCTCGGCCGAAGCGATAATGCCCTTCGAACCGGGTAGAATCGGGATGCCGGCTTTCTGCATTGCGGTACGGGCATGCTGCTTGAAGCCCATCGCTTCAATCACCGGCGGCTTCGGCCCAATGAACGTAATGCCGCTCGCTTCGCAGACTTCGGCGAAACTGGAGTTCTCGCTCAAGAAACCGTAGCCGGGATGGATCGCCTCGACGTTGGTGATCTCGGCCGCGCTGATGACGCTCGGAATGTCGAGATAGCTGCGCGCGCTCTTGGCGGGGCCGATGCAGATCGCTTCGTCGGCGAAGCGGACATGCAGCGAGTGGCGGTCGGCCTCCGAGTACACGGCCACCGTGCGGATGCCAAGCTCCTTGCAGGCGCAGACAACGCGAAGCGCGATCTCGCCGCGGTTGGCGATGAGAATTTTCTTGAACATCTTAGTTCGGGCGCACCGAGAACAACGCCGCGCCGTATTCGACCGGCTGACCGCTTTCGACGTGGCGCGCGACGACAGTCCCGGCCACTTCGCTTTCGATTTCGTTCATGAGCTTCATCGACTCGATGATGCAAAGCACCTGGCCCGTTTTCACGCGGTCGCCGACATTTACGAAGGTGGGCGCGCCCGGCGAGGGAGATGCGTAAAAGGTGCCAACGATCGGAGATTTGACGGCCACCGAGTTTGCGTCTTCGGCGGGTGCGGCCGGAGCGGTCGCAACGGGTTGCGCGACGGGAGCGGCGGCGACAGGGGCCGGCGCCGCCGCGGCGATGACGACCTCCTGCTGCACGGCGCCGCGCACAACGCGGACACGGTTGTCGCCACGTTGTACTTCAAGTTCGGAGATGCCGGAGTCGACGGCAGCTTGGATGATCTCTTTGATTTCTGAAATGTTCATTCGAGGTTAGAGGATGGTGAGTTGTTTGGGTGTAGGGGTTAGGATCTCGACGCCGGTAGGCGTCACAAGAACCGTGTCTTCAATGCGCACGCCGCCCTGGCCCCGCAGGTATGCGCCAGGCTCGATGGTAATGGCCATTCCCGAGGCCAGCTTGGTTTTGTCGCCTTTACCGATACGCGGTGTTTCGTGGATCTCCAGGCCAAGCCCGTGTCCGGTGCTATGCACGAAGGCCTTGGCAAGCCCATGTTTTTCAAGCGTTCCGCGCGCGGCTTTATCGATACTCCCGGCCTTCACGCCGGGCCGCACCGCATCGATCGCGGCAAGCTGCGCTTCGAGCACTGCGCGATACAACTGGCGGGTCTTGGCGGCGGGAGCGCCGAGGTGGAGGCAGCGAGTCATGTCGCTGGCATAACCGCCTCGAAATGAGCCCATATCTATCAATAGTAGCCCATTGCGGTCGATCTTCGCCGCGCCGGGGCGGGCATGCGGAAGCGCGGAGTTGGCCTTGAAGGCGACGATCGTTTCAAACGCCGGTTTCTCGGCGCCGAGGAGTCGCATTTGGTAATCGATCTCGGCGGCGAGGTCGAGTTCACTCATACCGAATCGGAAACGGCCGATCGCGGCGGCGAAGGCTTGCGAGTTTGTATCGACCGACGCGCGGATCGCGGCGATTTCGTCTTCCGACTTGACCATGCGCAGCGTTTCGACGAGGCCTTTCGAAGGCTCGAGCGGTGCGGCTTTAGCGAAGTGTTCCCACGACGCGTAGCCGATAGTCCCGCTCTCGAATCCGACCTTGCGAAGGCCTTTCAGCTTCTTGACGACGGTGAGTTCGAGCGGCCCTTTGACGGTACGCGCTTCGACGCCGCTGCCGGCGGTTTCGGCCACCGACTGGAGGGTATAGCGCGGATCGGTAAACAGGACCGCTTTGCGCCGTGTGATCAGCACCATGGCATTGCTGCCGGTGAATCCGGTCAAGTAGCGGATGTTGGGCAGCGAGGTGACAAGCAGGCTATCGAGATCGCCGAACCGCTCGCGGACGGCGGCGACGCGGCTACGCGTTGACATCGATGAGCAGCTTGCCGGTGGTCCGGCGCGAGGCGAGATCTTCGTGCGATGCGCCCGCTTCGGCCAGCGAATAGGTCCTGTGAATGTGCAGCGAGAGTTCGCCGGAAGCGAGGCCGCCGAGGACATCGCCGGCGCGCCACAGCAGTTCCTGACGGGTCGCACAGTGATGAGCG
>VFZQ01000278.1 GCA_016871135.1 Acidobacteriota bacterium
AGGTTCAGGCGCATGCGTTCATCTGCGAGCTTGTCACCATCGGTGACGACTGCTTCATCGGCCACGGCGTGATGTTCATCAACGACCTGTTCGCGAAGGGTGGTCCGGCTCGTGGCGACAAGTCGCTATGGCGATCGACGCGGATTGGTTCGCGAGTGTCGATTGGGTCGAATGCCACCATCCTGCCCGTGAGCGTCTGCGACGATGTCGTGATCGGCGCCGGCTCGGTGGTCACGAAGGATGTTTCCAAACCCGGCGTCTACGCCGGCAATCCGGCGCGTCACATGCGCGGACTGCAGGACCGAAGACCATGAACATCCCCTTCGTCGATTTGCACGCGCAGTACCTCTCGATCAAGCCGCAGATCGACCGCGCCATCGCGACGGTCATCGCCGAGTCCGCGTTCATCCGCGGGCGCTTCGTCTCTGACTTCGAGCGGGAATTCGCCGCGGCCGTCGGCGCGTCGCGCTGCGTCTCCTGCGCCAACGGGACGGACTCGCTCTACATCCTGATGAGAGGGCTGGGGATCAAGCCGGGCGACGAGGTGATCACCTCCGCGCACTCGTGGATCTCGAGCTCGGAGACCATTTCGCAGGCGGGCGGCCGCGTGGTTTTCTGCGACACCGACGACCGGACCTACACGATCGATCCGAAGCGGATCGAGGCGCTGATCACGCCGCGCACGGTGGGCATCATCCCGGTCCACCTCTACGGCCAGCCCGCCGACATGGACCCGATCCTGGAGATCGCCCGGCGCCGCGGCCTGTGGGTGATCGAGGACTGCGCCCAGGCGCACATGGCGCAGTACAAGGGCCGCGTGGTCGGCACCATGGGCACGGCCGCCAGCTTCTCCTTCTACCCGGGCAAGAATCTCGGCGCGATGGGCGACGCCGGGTGCATCGTCACCAACGACAACAAACTTGCCGACTGGTGCGAGTTGTTCGCGCGGCACGGCGGCAAGGGCGACCATCGCATCGAGGGCGTCAACAGCCGGCTCGACGGGCTGCAGGCTGCGATCCTCTCGGCGAAGCTGCCGCACCTTGCGGCGTGGACCGACGCGCGGCGGCGCGTGGCCGCGAAGTACGACGAACTGCTCCGCGGCGTCCCGCAGGTCCGCGCGCCGATCGTCGCGCAGGACCGGACGCATGTCTACCACCTCTATGTCGTCGCCTGCGAGTCACGCGACGCGCTGCAGGCCCAACTGGCGGCCGCGGGCGTCTCGACCATGCTGAACTACCCGAAGGCGCTTCCCTTCTATCCCGCGTACGCGCACCTGGGCCATCGCCCCGCGGATTTTCCGAACGCGTTCGCGAACCAGGGGCGGATCCTCTCCATCCCTCTGTTCCCCGAGATGACTTCCGAGCAGCAGTCGGCCACCGTGGACAGCATCCGCGCCTTCTACCGACGGGGCTGACATGCGGGTGTGGCTCCTTCAAACCAGCGAGCAGCTTCCGGTGCGCGACGGAGTGCGCAAGTTGCGCACGCGACTTCTCGCCGAGGCGCTGGCCGCCCGCGGGCACTCCGTGGTGTGGTGGGCGAGTTGCTTCAACCACCTGCGCAAGGAGTGGTACTTCGATCGCGACACCGAATTCCAGGATGGGCCCGCGCTGACGGTCCGCGCGCTCAAGGGGTTCGGCTACCGCAGGAATGTTTCGCTCGCCCGCTTCGCCGACCACCGCAGGATCGCCCGCAAATTTTCGCGCGCGGCCTCGCGTTCGCTGCGACCCGACCTGATCGTGGCCAGCCTGCCCTCGCACGACTTGGCGGAAGCCGCTGTCCGTTTCGCGCGGGCGCGGGGCGTGCCGATCATCGTTGATGTCCGCGACAAGTGGCCGCACAATTTTCTGGACGCCGCACCGTGTAGCCTACGCTGGCTAGCACGGATCGCGCTGGCGGGCGAGTTTCGGCGGACGCGTAACGCGCTCCGCGGCGCCGACGCGATTCTGTCAATGACCTCGCCGCTATTGGAGTGGGCGCTGCAGATCGCCGACCGCTCCGCCGGTCCGAACGATCGTGTGTTCTACCTCGGCGCCTACCGCGAACTTGACGGCGTCGTTCCCTCGGCGCTGCGTTCACTGATCGAGTCGCGGCTGAAAGGAAAATGCGTGGTGACTTTCGTCGGCACCTTCTCCACCTATCACAATCCGGAGATCGCGCTCGCGGTAGCACGGCGCTTCCGGGATCGGCCCGACATCGTGTTCGTGTTGGCCGGCGACGGCGACCTGGCGGAAGAGCTGCGGCGCCGCGCGGCGGCGCTGGACAATGTGGTCTTCACCGGATGGCTCGAGTCCGCCGGCATCGCGGCTCTGCTCGGCGCGTCGCACCTGGGTCTCTGCACGACCGGCGCGAAATCCGAGCGGTTTTTCCTGCCGAACAAGGTCTTCGCCTATCTCGCCGAGGGCGTGCCTATCGCGTCGGCGTTCGACGGCGAGTTGCGCGACCTCATCGATCAGGAAAAGATCGGGTTCAATTTTCGCGACGAGGATGAACTGGCCGGCGCGATCCGCTCCATGGCCGCGTCGGCCGAATTGCGCCGAAGCCTGTCGGACAACGCCGCCCGCTTCTTCCGCTCGCGCTGCAATGCGGAGGTCATCTATCCGCAGTTCGTGGAGCATCTGGAGCGGATCGCCGCCCGGCGCGGCGTTCCGTCCGCAGGCTCCGCTACGGTACCTTCACTGTCATGAGCGCAACCGCGTCGACCAACGATTCCGCCATACTGCTGGGCGCCCCCGTGTTCCTGTTCGGAGCCGGCGGAGCCGCGTCCTGGGTTCTCAATGGATTCCGCAACGCGGGGATCAAGGTCGAGGGATTCCTCGACGACTCCGCTGCGAGCATCGGCCGCGTCGCGGGCGTTCCCGTTCACGCGCCGGATGCGCCCGCCGTGCGAGCAGCGGCCCGCGCCGACGCCGTGGTGGTGTTCATCGTCATGAACCCCGCGGTCGACGAGTCCGCGATTCGCGACCGGCTCCTCGCTTTGGGCTGGGGCCGCATCATGTCCGTGAGCGAATTCGGTCGGCGCTACTTCAAGCTGACCGGCCGTCGCTGCGGCATGTTGGCGGCGGACGACCTGGATGCGCATGCGGCGGAGCTCGCGAAGGCCCGCGCGCTGTTGGGCGACGACGAGAGCCGCGCCGTCTTCGACGCCTTCGTCCGGTTCATGCGCGAAGTGGACGATTCCGCGTTCCCCCCGATCACGCCGCGACCCTACTTCCCGACGAACCTGCCGCGCTGGCGCGATCCGCTGCGGATCATCGACTGCGGCGGCTTCGACGGCGACACGCTGCGAGCGGCGCTACAGTGGGGATACAACATCGAGGCCAGCGCCTCCTTTGAGCCCGACCCGCGGAACTTCGCCTGGCTGGCCGCGAACATCAAGAACATTCCCGGGGCACAGGCATGGCCCTGCGGCGTCTCGGGTCGCACTGAGATTCTTCGCTTCAGCGCACAGGGCGACACCGGCAGTTCGGTCAACGCGACCGGCGACCTCTCCATTCAGTGCGTAACGCTGGACGAAGCGCTGCCGCACTTCGCGCCCAATCTGATCAAGTTCGATATCGAGGGCTCGGAGGAGCAGGCCTTGCGCGGCGCCGAGCGGATGCTGAGGACCTTCCGGCCCGGCCTGGCTGTCTCCGTGTACCACCTGCCGACGGACCTCTGGCGTATACCGCTTTTCATCTCGTCGGTCCTCGGCCCGCAGTGCGGATTTTTCCTGCGACGGCACAGCCGGACCATCGCCGACACGGTGCTCTATGTCCATCCTAGCGCGTAACGCCAGCGCCCTCGCGGCTAAACTTGGTGGCATTGGTAAGCGGGCGTTCGACATCGCGGCCTCGGCGGCTGGGCTGCTGATCCTCGCACCGACTCTCCTGGCTGTCGCGCTGGCCGTAAAGGTGTCATCGCCCGGTCCGATCATATTTCGGCACCGGCGGGTCGGACTCCATGGCGCGCGCTTCGATGTGTTCAAGTTCAGGACCATGGTCGATGGTGCCGAGGCGCTGGGCCGCGAGACCGGTGGCACGCAGGATCCGCGGATCACGCGCGTCGGGCGCTTCCTGCGGCGCACCAAGTTGGACGAACTGCCGCAATTGGTCAATGTGCTGCGCGGCCAGATGAGTCTGGTCGGCCCTCGCCCCGAGATCCCCCACTACGCCGACCGCTATCGCGGCGAGGACAGAATCGTGCTTTCGGTCAGGCCCGGCATCACCGACCCGTGTTCGCTGGAGATGTCGGATCTGGACGAGATCATGCAGACGCGCGGCTCGACGCCCCCGGCCGAGTTCTACGAACGCGAGGTGCAGCCGCGCAAGTTGAAGTTGCAAAGGGAGTACATCACCAGCCACACTTTCGCGGGCGACATCGCCATCCTGGTCCGCACCGTACTCCGGATCGTGCGGCGATGAGCACGCTTTCGCCGCGCACGGAGGACCGCTTCCGAATCCCGGGCGTCGACCAGTGGGCGAGCCGCGTGGGACTCGGCGGCGCCGCGACGGGCGGACACGGTTGGGGCGCGCGGGACGACGACGCGGCGGTCGCGGCCATCCGTGCCGCGGCCGAGGCGGGGATCACCTTCTTCGACACGGCGGATGTCTATGGGCTCGGCCTCGCGGAGCGGCTGCTGCGCCTTGGGCTGGACCAGATTCCCGGCGCGCTGGAGCGATCCGTGATCGCGACCAAGGGCGGCGTCCGCTGGGACGATCATGGGCGGACCGTGCGCGACAGTTCGCCGACCCATCTCGCCGCTGCAGCGGAAGCGAGCTTGCGCCGGCTCGGCGTGGAGTGCATTCCCCTTTATTACCTGCACTGGCAGGATGGGAAAACTCCGCTTGAGGATTCGATCGGCGCGCTTGTCCGCCTGCGCGAGCAAGGCAAGGTGCGGGCAGTCGGAGTCTCGAATGTCTTGCCCGCAGAGTTGCGAGTGCTGGCGTCCGCGCGCATCGCCGCGGTGCAGGTGAAGGGCAATCTGCTCGAACCGGACGAGGCGTTCGCCGTAGCCGAAGCAGCGCAGGCCATCGGCGCCGTCGTCATATGTTCCAGCGCGCTGGCGGACGGCCTGCTGTCCGGCGCGATCGGTCTCGGCCGCGTGTTCGATCAGGACGATCACCGTCGACGCTATCCACTTTTTCAGCCCGGCGCATTCGAGGAGGCACTGCGGCGCGTCGAGATCGCGCGCGGCCATGCGGACGCACTGGGTCGAAGCGTTGCGCAAGTCGCGCTGCGCTGGTTGCTGGATTGCGGCTCGGCGGACGCGGTCCTGTGCGGCGCAAAACGACCCGAACAGTTGACCGACAACGCCGGTGCCCTCGGATGGTCGTTGCCGCCGGACCGACTCCACGCATTGGCTCGCGGAGTTCCCATGTCGACGGGATCCGCATTCAAGCGTTGGCGCGAGGCGGACACCCGTCGCGCCAGAAGACCCGCGTCGTAATAAAGTCTGTATTCTCGGGGATCGTTGGGCATTTCGCTTACCAAGGCACATCATGCGAACCTTCAAGACATCCCAGGAATCCGCGGTCGGACCCGCCATCGCGGGCCTGTTCCAGCAGAGCAGCGACTCCGTCGAGCACAAGTTGGAGACTTTTCCGCGCTATGTCAGGCGGCAGCAGCTCAAGCGTTTCTTGGCGATGTACGAGATCTACAAGCGGATCTTGCCAGTAAAGGGCAGTATCGTCGAGTGCGGCGTGTTCCGGGGATTTGGGTTCATGTCCTGGGTGAAGTTGAGTGCGATTCTGGAACCGGAAAATCTCACGCGGCGAATTTATGGCTTTGACACCTTTGATGGCTTCCCAACACTCTCGGATACGGATCACAATTCCCATACGAACACCCACGTCGGTGACCTTCGAGCAGACTCACACGATGAACTGATGGCACTGCTTGAACTGCATGACCGTGATCGATTTCTCGGGCACATTCCGAAGGCCAGCTTGATCAAGGGCGATATCACCGAGTCGGCGCCTCGCTTCGTGCAGGACAACCCGCACTTGGTCATCAGCCTGCTCTTTCTGGATGCCGATCTGTACGAACCAACCAAGGCGGCCCTTCGCGCGTTTGTGCCACGAATGCCTCGCGGCGCGGTCATCGCCTTCGACGAACTGGACAATCCTCAGTGGCCAGGCGAAACGGTCGCCGCTCTTGAGGAGCTTGGCCTGAACAAGCTGCGTCTGGAGCGCCTTGAGTGGGACCCCTACATCGCCTTCGCACACATTGAGTAAGTCAGCCTTGTCGCATAGACCACCAACCGACCCTCAGACACTCGCCCATCGCGTGCGACTGCACGCCCTCCATATGACATCCAAAGGGCGTTCAAGTCACATCGGATCGGTACTTTCGTGCGCAGACATTCTCGCAACACTTTACGGGCGTGTCATGCGAATTCGTCCGTCGGAACCGCGATGGATCGATCGAGACCGTTTCATCATGAGCAAGGGCCACGCTGGTGCCGGTGTCTACGCAACGCTTGCCGAGTGTGGATTCTTCCCCATCGAGCGATTGGAGGAACACTGTCGGAACGGGTCCGTGCTCTGCGGGCACGTGGCTGTGCATGGCGTTCCTGGTGTGGAGTTCTCGACGGGTTCGCTCGGGCATGGACTGCCCGTGGGTGTGGGAATGGCCTATGCCCTGAACGCAAAGAAGTCGCCTAGCCGAACGTTCGTGCTCTTGAGTGACGGGGAGTTGGACGAGGGATCAAACTGGGAGGCAATGCTCTTTGCCGCCCATCATCGCTTGTCCGGTCTTTGCGGCATCATCGATTACAACAAGATCCAGAGTCTTGCGCCGGTTGCCGACACACTCGGATTGGAGCCTCTTGCCGACAAGTTGCGAGCCTTTGGCTGGACTGTCCGAGAGTGTGACGGTCATGATCACGCAGACATCGAGACCGCATTGCAGGCTCCGCTTGGGCACGCACCGCTGATGATCATCGCACACACCGTGAAGGGGCGCGGAGTCAGCTTCATGGAGCACTCGGTGCTTTGGCACTATCGGAGCCCACAGGGTGATGAACTGGCTGCAGCCCTCGCCGAACTCGGGGGGTCTGCCCA
>VFZQ01000279.1 GCA_016871135.1 Acidobacteriota bacterium
AAGAAACTCCTGCGTTTTGCCGCAGGTTGTTCAACCCGGGCGGTGATAGGACCAGTCGATCGTTTTCATGTGCTGATGTCATAATAACCAGTTCATGGCCAAGATCGATCCGAAGACGCTTCGCTCCTACACCTGGTTCAACGGTAAGGAGTATTATAACTTCTCGCGCCGCGCGAATTTGCGGTCGATGGGATTCTCGCGCGAGATCTTCTTCGGCAAGCCGGTGATCGGCATTTGCAACTCGTTCTCGGAGCTGAACAACTGCAATTCGCACCTGCGCGGACTGGCCGATGCGGTGAAGCGCGGCGTGTGGGAGGCGGGCGGTTTTCCGCTGGAGTTCCCGGTCATCAGTCTCGGCGAGCAGTTCATGAAGCCGACGACGATGCTGTTTCGCAACCTGATGGCTATGGATGTGGAAGAATCGATCCGCGCCAATCCGATCGACGCGGTAGTGCTGCTGTGCGGCTGCGACAAGACCACGCCCGCGATGCTGATGGGCGCGGCTTCGGCGAACATTCCGGCGATTGTCGTCACCGGCGGGCCGACGCTTTCCGGCAATTTTAAGAACCAGCCGTTCGGCACCGGCACTGATGGCCGCAAGATTTTCGATCTATACCGCACGGGCCGCGTGTCGCCGGAGGAGTTGCAGGAGATCGAAGGATGCATGGTACGGTCGAGCGGGCACTGTACGGTGATGGGTACGGCCTCGACGATGGCGTCGATGGCCGAGGCGCTTGGCATGACGCTGCCGGGCAACGCGGCGATTCCGGCGGTCGATTCGCGGCGTGCGGCGCTGGCGGAGGCGTCGGGACGCACGGCGATCGATCTGGTGGCGGCAAATCGCACGCCGCGATCGATCATGACTTGGGAGGCTCTTGAAAACGCGATCACGGTCGACATGGCGATCGGTGGTTCGACCAACGCCGTTGTGCATTTGCTCGCGATCGCGCGGCGACTGGGCTTGCCGCTACAACTCGACGACTTCGACCGCATCTCTCGCAAGACGCCGTTTCTGGCGAACATCCGGCCCTCCGGCAAGCATTTGATGGAGGACTTCTTCCATGCCGGCGGATTGCCCGCGCTGATGAAAGAGTTGCTGCCGCTGCTGCATCGCGAAGCTGTTACGGTGAACGGCGCCTCGGTTGAGCAGAACATTTCCGGTGCGGTATGTCATAACCGCGACGTGATCGCTTCGGCCGACCAACCGCTGCACCCGGAGGGCGGCACCGTCGTGTTGCGCGGCAATCTCGCGCCCGATGGCGCTGTGTTCAAGCAGACGGCCGCATCGCCGCATCTGTGCCAGCACACCGGTCCCGCGTACGTGTTCGAGACCTATCAGCAGATGCACGACACGATCGATTCGATGGATCTGCCGATCGACGCCAACACCGTCCTGGTGATGAAGAACGGCGGACCGAAGGGCGCTCCGGGTTTCCCGGAATGGGGACACATACCGATGCCGAAGGTGTTGCTGGAGCAAGGCGTCAGCGACTGCGTGCGCATTTCGGACGCGCGCATGTCGGGTACATCATTCGGTACGGTTGTGCTGCACGTTTCGCCGGAGTCGGCTATCGGTGGACCGCTTGCCGTTGTACGCACGGGCGATTCGATTACGCTCGATGTCGCCGGGCGCGCGCTAACGTTACACATCAGCGATGAAGAAATGGCGTCTCGTTTGGCGGCGCTGCCCGCCTACACACCGCACTACACGCGGGGCTACGGCAAGCTGTTCCTCGATCACGTCACGCAAGCCCATGAGGGCTGCGACTTCGACTTCCTGCACGCCGAATGATCGCCCGCTATCGCACTTCGCTCTTTTTCTTCGCGCTGGGCTTTGTCTTTTATGTCGCATGCAAGGGTGCGCTGAAGGGCTACTTTTCATCGGACGATCTCGATAACCTCGCGTGGACGAGCCATAGTCCGCTGACAACCTTCTTGATCGAACTGTTCTCGCCGGTGTTTTCGCCGATCAACTTCCGCCCCGTTGGGCACTTCTACTTCTGGGCGCTGGGCCGAACGGCAGGGCTTGACTTCGCGCCTTACGTAGCCGTGCTGCAACTGCTGCATCTCATCAATTGCGCGCTGCTGTGGCGATTGCTCACGAAGCTCGATTTTGCGTGGGCCGCGCGCGCTGCGGGTGTTTTGTTCTTCGCGTTTCACATGGCCGCGTTTGATGCGTACTTCAAGCCGATGTATGTGTTTGACGTGCTGTGCGCGCTGTTTTGCCTGACAGCGCTCGTATATTGGCAACCACGATATTGGGGATACAGCATCCTGATTTTCCTGGTAGCGTTTAAGTCGAAAGAGCTCGCAGTCGCACTGCCTGTCGTACTGTTTCTCTATGAATACTGGCTGGGCGAACGGCGCTGGAAAGCGCTGATCGCTCCGGCCGTGCTGGCGGCGGCGTTCACGGTGCAGGCTCTGTTCGCGCAGGGCGGTCGCGGCGGCGACTATGGATTGCGGCTCACACCGGCCACCTTCTGGCAGGCGCTGGACTTTTATGCCAGTGCGATCTTGCGCGCACCGCATTTGGGGTTCGCGTTGCTGGCACTCCCGCTGTTCGTGAAAGACCGCCGCGTTTGGTTCGGATTGTCGATGATGCTGCTGTTTATCGCGCCGATGCTCGCGGTGCCAGGGCGGTTGTTTGCAGCGTACTTGTACTTGCCGCTGGCGGGGTTGGCGATTGCGTTCGCGGCGATTGTCGCGCGTTGGCCGGTTGCCGCTGCACTGCTGGTCGTATGGCTGCCGTTTCAATACAGCGAACTGCGCGGGTTGCGAAACGCGGCTATCGCCGAGGGCGACGCGGCCCGCGCGTTCACGGTCAAGGTGCAGGAACTCGGTCGCGAGTTGAAGGATATCGATACGGTGCTTGTCGACAGCTACCCTGCGAAGATGCGGCGCTGGGGCGTCGAGGGCGCGGTACGACTTGCGCTGGGGCGGGACGATGTCAAATACCTCTACCTTGAAGACAGCAACCACGCCGATCCGGCCGACAGCGCCAAATTGGTGTTGCTGCGCTGGGACGCGGCGCGCAACGATCTGTTCATTCAGTCGCGCGCGGCGGGCGCCGATGCGGCCTATATCGAACTGTCCCGCATCGCGCCCATCTGGCAGCTTCGGCAGGGCTGGTATCAGGGTGAGGGGAATTTTCGCTGGACTCAACCGCGCGCGGTGGCGCGGCTTCGCCGGCCGGCAGGCGCGACTCGTTTTTCGGTGACGACGAACGTGAGTCCGGATTACATCAAGGCTGTGAAAAGATCGACCTTGTTCGTTACCATCGACGGTGTCGAGATTGGCCGCGCGGTGTACACGGAGAACGGCTGGCTGACGGACTACTTCGCGGTGAAAGGCGAAGACGCGGAGAAGAACGTCACGGTTGAGTTCAACGTCGACCCGCCGTTCCGTCCGTCGAATGGAGACCCTCGTTCGCTCGGTGTTCCCATCGCCGCGTTCGGTTTTCGATAAGCTGCCTTAGATGCTTCGAATCCTGCTGGTCTGCGCGGCGGCGTTTGCGCAGAAGCCCGAACACTTGTTGAGCGGCAAGCCCGAATTTCGCGCAGCCGCGCTACGCACGAGTACGGTTTTCAAAGGCCAGCCCGGCGTGTCGAACTTCAATCTGCACTCCTATATAGCGCATCACGACGGGCAGTTTTGGTCGATGTGGTCATCGGGCCGCGCGACAGAAGACAGCGCCAATCAAGTGATTGTCTACGCGACGAGCAAGGACGGGCACGCGTGGTCGGAGGCACGAGTGTTGGCCGCCGACCCGGATGGCCCCGATGGCCCGCAGCGCTGGATCGCGCGCGGCATCTACGTCGTCGATGGGAAACTCACGGCGCTGGCCGCGCTCATCGAAAGCGCCGACTACGGCAAGCGCGGGCGTGAGGAGGTGTGGCGCAAGCTCCGGCTGATGCGCTTCGAGTGGTCTGGCGGCTCGTGGCGCTCGCGCGGCGTTTTCGCCGAAAACTGCATGAACAACTTCCCGCCGGAACGATTAAGCGGCGCTCTGGCGATGGTGTGCCGCGATAGCAACATGAACGTGTCGATGGCGATTGACGACGGCGCCGGTTGGCGGCACACGCCGATCGCGTCCGCGCCGCCGTTCGACAAGATGGACGAGCCAACGTTCTATGCGACGCGCGAGGGCGAGGTGCATATGATCGTCCGCGATAACACGCGGTCGGGCGTATTGCTACGGGCGATCAGCAAAGATCACGGCCGCACTTGGACCGCGCCGGTGCGCACCGACTACCCCGACGCAACGTCGAAGAATTTTCCGGGGAGGCTGTCGAACGGTTGGTTCTACTTGATCAACAATCCGAATCCGAAGGGCCGCAATCCGCTCGGGATTTCGTTCAGTCGGGATGGTTGGGCGTTTGGCGGAGGCATCGCTGTCGCGGCGCCGGCAGGGGCGACGGTGCAGTATCCGCATGCGATCGAACACGGCGGCTCGCTGTGGATTGTGTATGCGACGAACAAGCAGTCGATTGAGATCACCGAGCTGCCGTTGGCGAAGATGAACCTCGTGGATGTGGCGGTGTACGGGGGAACGCCGGGAGGTGTCGCGGCGGCGATCGCTGCCGCGCGCGCGGGTCGAAGCGTTGCGCTGCTTGAGTATCACAAGCACATCGGCGGCATGACGACGAGCGGGCTCGGTAAGAGCGACATCGAAACGAAAGAGGCGATTGGCGGGCTGTTCCGCGAGTTTACGTCGGAGGTGAAGGCTCATTACGTTGAGCGTTATGGCGCGTCGCACGACAACGTGAAGAAGTCGCGCGATGGGTACTACTATGAGCCTTCCGTTGCACAGCGTGTGATTGATCGCATGGTGAAGGACGAAAGACGAATCTCGGTTCGCACGCATGTTTCCTTGGAAGGCGTCATTAAAGATGGTGCGCGTGTGACCGGCCTTCGCGTGAAGGATCGTTTCACCGGCGAGGTCACCGCGCTGCATGCGGCGGTCGTGATCGACGGCACCTACGAAGGCGATGTGTTCGCGGCGGCGGGCGCGGCGTATCGTGTGGGACGCGAAGGGCGGGCGGAGTTCAATGAAAAACACGCCGGCGTGATCTATCAAAACTACGACACGCGCGAGGTGACCGCCGGTTCGACGGGCGCGGGCGACAAGCGCATTCCGGCGTATACGTACAGGCTTTGCATGACGGCCGATCCATCGAACGCGGCGCCATTGCTGGCCCCGCCGGCGGGCTACGACCGCACGCGATATCTTGGCTATCTTGATGACTGGAAGGCCGGCCGTCTGGATGCGCCGAAGACGATGAAGGATGGCGTTGGGTACTATGGACCGACGTTCGGAACGCTGTTGCGCGCGCTGTCTTTCGCCGAGGTTCCGAACGGTAAGTTCGACGTCAACATGAATCCGCGGCCGCTAGGGTTTCCGTTCGCGGAGATCAACTACAAGTACCCGGACGCGGATGCTGCGGAACGCGAACGGATAGCGGGTTCGATTCGCGATATTACTCTCGGCTTGGTCTATTTTCTGCAGAACGATGATGCGGTGCCGGCGGCGCACCGGCAGCTTGCGCGGCGTTATCATCTCGCCAAGGACGAGTTCGGCGACAACGCGAACTTCCCGTTTCAGCTTTATGTGCGCGAGGCGCGGAGGCTGGAGGGTCTCTACACGCTGACCGAGAACGATACGGTATTGCAGACGGGGCGGGGACGCACGCTCATCTTCGAAGATGCGATCGCGGCGGGGGAATTTCCAGTTGACAGTTTCCCCGTGCGCGGGCGCGAGTCGACGACGCAGCCGGCGCTCGAGGGCTACGTTTTTATGCTCGACCACGAAACGCGGCCCTACCAGATTCCATACCGTGTCATGATTCCGCGTTCGGTCGACGGACTGATCGTGCCTGTCGCGGCGTCGACCACGCATATCGCGTTTTCGACGGTGCGCGTCGAGCCGACGTGGATGGCCCTGGGCATGGCGGCAGGCATTGCGGCTCATCTGGCGATCGAGCGTTCGACCGCACCGCGCGCCGTTGATGTCGCCGCGTTGCAGCGCGCGTTGCTGGAACGCAAGCAGGTCATCACCTACTTCAAAGACATCGATCAATCCGATCCCGCCTTCGCGGCGATGCAGTATTTCGGCGCGCGCGGCTTTTTTGAGAACTACGAGGCGCGCAGCCGTGACCGCGCGACGCCGGAGGAGGCGCGGCGTTGGTGGCGTTTGGCGAAGCAGGCTGGCGAACCGCCGTCGAACATTACGCGCGGCGAGTTATGCCGGCTGCTCTACCGGATCGAGAACGGGCAGTAGCGTCACCCAGACGCGAGCGGCGGCACCCGCGCCGAGCGAGATCGTTTGCCCGCCGGTGCGGAGCGTCATCGTGGCGTCGACGTTGCGCGCAACGACGTCGACAAGCGCGCCCGGCCGAATGCCGAGTTGATCGAGGTATTCGAGCAGCGCGCGATCGCGCTCGAACACGCTGACGACGGTGGCTTGGCGCGCACCGGCGACTTCGCTCAAGGCGAGCATGCCGCGGCGTTCGCGCTCCGCTTTCGTTTCGAGGCCCAGCGCGAAACCGTGCGGGCAGTTTTTATCGTCGCCGAGTTTTTCAATGAGCTTGGCTTCGAAATCGGCGGAGACGGCGTGCTCGAGCTGCTCGGCTTCGTCGTGAACCTTGTACCACTCCATGCCGAAGACTTCGGTCAACATGCGTTCGATGAGGTAGTGGCGGCGGATGAGGCGAAGCGCGATCTCGCGGCCGGTGGTGGTGAGTGAGATGCGGCCATCGCGCGCGACGACGGTGAGGCCATCGCGTTTCAATCGCCGCGTGGCCATGGTGACGGCGGGCGCGGAGACGTCGAGCCAACGGGCAAGCGTCGCGGCGATGACGGTTTCGCCTTCAGCTTCGGTTTCGGCGATGGCCTTTAAGTAATTCTCTTTCGATACCGTGATACGCACGACAGTCTTAGGTTAGCCCAACCTTCGCAGCTAATGGGCAAAAAGAGCGAAATGTGGCAGGCAAAGCGGGCTAACCCGAATGCT
>VFZQ01000280.1 GCA_016871135.1 Acidobacteriota bacterium
CATACGGCCGCAGTGCATCGATGTCATCCCCATTGGCGGGCGCGCGGAGCTTGTCGTGCCGGGCGACTTCGACGACGCGCGCGAGACTGCGTTGCTTGCGCGGAATATCGTAGATCCAGTTGCCTTGCTCCTCCCACAGCACCGGAAGTTTTCCGATGTACTTCCGCGGGTGTTCAAAGTCGCACCAAGGAAGGGCCGAAGTCTTGTCGTTGACGATCAGGTTGTCAACGCCGAACGCCTTTAGCCAAAGAATATCCGCCTCAGGATCTTCGCTGTAGACGAGCCGCCAGAACATCCCCATGATGACCGGGTTGGACAGGCCCTGCTCCGAGCCGCCGCCGATCTGCGCCTCATTGAACCACACGTTCCACCAGAAGCGCACGGTTCCGGTAACTTGCGAACGCATGCCGGGGCGGTTCAAGTGGACCCATTCGGCGATCTGATATTCGAGACGATGTTTGTATTCCGAAGTCCGAATGACGTTGTGCCAGGGCTTTATGAGATAAGCGCCGGCGGGAATGAAGAGCGCAACGGTTAGCGCGGCGGTCAAGGCGCGACGGTTGGCGTCCGGCCACTTTGTCCATGCGGTGTGGAGCAAAAGGCCCAGGAACAGAATGATGCAGAGATCGGCTTCCGGGACCAGGCGTTCCGGCTCGCCGGTCACCCGGAATTTCAGATAGTAATGCCCGAGCACGTTGAGCGAAAAGAACAGCACTGCGCCGAGTACGAAGACGTTCCACGCGGAGAGTCCTTTCTTCGCCCAGCGCCATGTGCAATAGCCGTAGCCGGCCGCCGCCGAGATCGTCAGACACAGCGACCAGAGATTGCCTGGCTGCGCGACGAATTGCAGATTTCGTGTCATGACCTTAAGGAACGACGGCGACAGCCACGCCGCGCAGAGGCCATAAGCCAACAGTGCCGTCAGCGCACCGCGAATGAGGATCTTCCAGTCCCGTGTCTCGGTGAATACCGCCCAGCAGACGATCGGGAAAAAGACTGCGAGAGACGTGGCGCCGTAGAAGTTGTTCGATACCACGGCCGCACACGCGATCGCCGAACCGGCGAGCCAGCGGTGCTTGCCCGCGCGAAGCCCGTACCACGCCAATGCGAGCGCGATTGGCAGTATCGAAAATGACGTGATATGCGGTCCCTCGCCGTAGCGGACCAAGACGTTGAGCCGTTGCGGCATGAAGGGCTGCGTGTCGGCTCGGATGTTCGCCAGGAAAAGATAGGTCGGCGAGATGGTTGCCGCAGCCAGCGCGGCGAACCAGGCGAACAAACGCTCCCGGCTACCGATGCGAACGAGCAGATAGATGAACCCGATTCCTAATGTGTAGAAAATTGCCGTGTAGAGATGGTAGGCGCGTGCGGGGATAATCGAGAGCGCTTTGGTCAACAGTGCGGTGCCGTAGCGCAGCGCGGGCGGGTAGATGTAGTCAAAGCGCGTGCCGCCGTACCAAAGCGGTTGATAGGTGGGGTGCGGAAGGTTCTCCGATAGAAAGCGGCCATCGGCGATAAACGTAGAATCGATCGATGTCCAGTTTTCGTAGTACTTCGTCTTGAAGATCGGCCAGATCAGAACGGCCGTCATAGCCATGATCAAGAGGAAATCCAGGACCCAGGTCCGGCGTTCGGTCAATGCGTGGACTCCTGAGCGAATGCGATCATTGTTATATTCTATAGTTCCACGTCTGGTTGGCGAGCGTAACCTCACCTGGTTCGATGCCGCCTCCTCTGGTTACGGAATCATCAGAATGTATTCACTTCGGGCAATAGCCCTTCTTTTCGCGGCTGTCATGGTTGGCGGCTGCAACAAACAGGCCCCTCCGGTTCAGGCTAAGCAAGATTCTGGCCCGATCCAGGTACGCACGGCCGAGGCGCGGGGCCGCGATGTGTTGCGGGTTGTGGAATCGGTGGGCACATTCTTTCCGTTCGAAGAGGCGATCGTCTCGGCGGAGGTGGAGGGCAAGGCGGAGGAAGTGAAAGCCGATTTGGGCGATGCGGTCGAGGCGGGCGCGGTCCTTGTCCGGATCAACGACGAAGAGCTACGGTACTCGGTCGCGCAGTCAGAGGCGCAGTTGCGGCAGTCGCTGGAGCGGCTTGGTCTGAAAGACGAAAAGGCGCGGTTGAGCGATCCGCGTGATGCGCCGGATGTGCGCCGGGCGGCGGCGGAGTTGCTTGAGGCCAATCAACGGCTGAAGCGCGTGCGCAGCCTGGTGGATCAGAACATTGGCGCCAAGAGCGAACTCGATCAAGCCAACGCGCGGCAGCAGGCGATGCAAGCCGCCTATGAATCGACGATCAACCAGACGCGGAACATCATGGCGGAAGTGGAGCGCAACAAGGCGATGCTGGATTTGCAGCGTAAGAAGTTGCGCGACGCCTCCGTGCGTGCGCCGTTCAAGGCGTTTGTGAAAGAGCGGCAAGTGACCGCGGGGCAGTTCCTGCGTCCGAATACACCGCTGTTTGTGCTGGTGAAGATCGATCCGATCCGGCTGCGCGTCGAAATTCCCGAACGCATGGCGCCGTGGATTAAGCAGGGTCAGGTGGTCGATGTCGAGGTCGAGGCGTTTAAGGACAGGAAGTTCCAAGGCAAGATCTGGCGCATATCGCCGACGGTCGATCAGGCCAAGCGGACGTTTGTCGCCGAAGTTCTGATTAACAACGGCGCGGGCGAGCTGAAGCCGGGATCGTATGCGAAGGCGCATGTGCCAACTTCGCGGACCGAGAAGGTGACCGTTCTGCCGCAGAGGGCAATCTACTACATCATGGGGGCCAACAAGGCTTACGTTATTAGAGATGGCGTAGTCGATGCACGCGAAGTGAAGATGGGTGACCGCTTCGACACCGACGTGGAGATCCTCGAAGGCGTGCAGGAGGGTGAGACAGTGGCCACGACGGCGTTGCCGCGGTTGGATACCGGCGTCAAGGTCCGCGTCAACAATGACGCACCGAAGCAATCGCCCAAGAAGGCCGACTAGTTCCGGACGTTCTGCACCTTCGGCGTCGCCAGATAGCCGACGATCAAATCCTTGCCGACTTCATTAACGACGATCTCGTATGGCTGGCGCGCCTTTGAAGTGTAGAACTGCAGCGGCTCGTTGATCGACTTGTCCTTCTTTTCGACCTTCTTGTCGTCGGCCGTCAGTTCGATCGTGAACTTGTTCTTCTTCTGATCGACCCGCTTCAGCAGGATGGCGACGTCACCGACTCTCTGCGCGTTCTTCTGTTTAGCGAGGCGGAACTCGAAGTAGTTGCGTTCACCGAGCGCCTTTAGCGCGTTCAACTCTTTGCCGTTGGTGGCTATCAGCCCGCTTTGCTCGCCGAGGTCGCCCTTCACGCGCTTCAAGTCGCCGATGGTTTTTTCGAGCTCGGATTTCGTCGCTGCCACTTCGCCTTTGACAGCGCCGACTTCGGTGGAGACTTCACCGATCTTGCTCTGCGCGGCCTGTGTCTGCTCCTTCACTTCTCCGATCTTGCTCTCCATCTGCTGCGCGACCGCCCTGGTCTCTTGCTTCAGCGTTTTCTCAAGGTCATCGACTTTCTTTTGTGCGTCGAGCTTCGCCTGGCCGACCGCCATCGCCTGTTGACGGCGCGCCTCTTCCAGCTGGTCCTTCAATTCTGTCTGATACTTCTGGCTGGCCTTGCTGGATACGGCCGCTACTTCATGTACGCCCTGAATCTCCGTCTTCAGGGAGGCCTGGAGTTCCTTTACGTCTTCTTTGGTCTTGCCAAGTTGCAGGAACAGATACACGTTGGCGGCCAGCAGCGCGAGTACCAGTCCGAAGAGGATCGGAATCTTCAATCCGCCTCCATTCGATGACGGCGGCGGCGGTGGTTGAAACATGCCAGGTTGGTTCGGGTTCATGTCGGAAGACCTCCTCTTGCGTTTGGAGCCGAAACACTGCGCGTCGTTTGCGGACTCGCCGTGAATTCCTCTTAGTCTATCATTCGGCTGGCGGCGTACATGGCTTCAGATGCGGCCCGCATAAAAATCGTTCCATCTGTTGTCAGACTTGCTGCTTTTCGCGCTCCGGGCGCATGAAATCGAAGTGTTCCTGCTTTGGAATGCCGGGTTCGAAACAACGACGGCAACGTGCTTCGTACATGCCGGCGGCCCCGACGACGATTAACGCTTCGCTTTCGACCAGGCGCTGCGTGTGTTTGGCCGGGTTGCCGCAGCGCATGCAAATCGCCAGCGTCTTTGTGATGGATTCCGCGAGCGCGAGTAGTTCCGGCATCGGCGGGAAGGGGCGTCCGAGGTAGTCGGTATCGAGTCCGGCGACGATGACTTGTTTGCCGGCGTCGGCGAGTTGTTGGGCGATTTCGACGACGCGGGGCCCAAGGAAATTCGCTTCGTCGAGCCCGATGACTTGCGTGCGCCAGTCGAGATAGCGCATGATTTCACCGGCGTCCTGCACGACTTGTGATTGCATGCGAGTGTCGGAGTGGGAGACGATTTCATCGGTCGAGTAGCGGTCGTCGATGGTGGGTTTGAAGACCTGCACGCGTTTCCGCGCGATCTTGGCACGCCGCAGCCTGCGAATCAGCTCTTCACTCTTGCCCGAGAACATCGGGCCGCAAACCACCTCGATCCAGCCGACGTGGCCTGTCACAATATCCATAGTCTCCCTATCATGCCACGCGTCATGCAACCCGAACTTTTGGACGGCGCCAGCGCCGAGGAGGCCGCCGGTAACTTGCGCGATCTCGATCGCATCAATCGTTGGTTTGGCGGCAATGCGATTCTGGCTCGGAAGCTCGCGCCGCTGCTCGCGCGCAAGCCGGACGCGCTGATTCTCGATGTGGGCGCGGCGCGCGGCGACACAATTCGTTATCTGGCGCGGCGATTTCCGCGCGCGCGGTTCATCGCGCTCGACCGATCCGAAATGTTGTTGCGGCAGGCGGACGGGCGGCGGTTGTTGGCGGATGCGTGCGTGTGGCCGATTGCGCCTGGCAGCGTCGATATCGTGATGTGCACGTTGTTCTTGCATCATCTCGGCGAGGCCGAAGTGGTGCGCGCCCTGCAAGATTTCCGGAGCGCGGCGCGGATGGCGGTGGTTGCCGTCGACTTACAGCGTCATATACTCGCGCGGCAGTTCTTGCCCGCGACGCGCTGGTTCTTCAGGTGGGATCCGATTACGCTGCACGATGGGCCTATCAGCGTGGACGCCGCGTTCACAAAGGCTGAGTTGCGGGAGCTTGTGCCAGAGGCGCGAGTAGAGTCGCACGCGCCGTGGTTCCGGTTGTCGCTGGTGATTGAATCAGGCGGAAAGAAACGCGTCGATCGATAGCCCGAAGCGCGCGGAGAGCTTCCGCGCGTGTTGGAGGTTTATGGAGCGTTTGCCGGCCAATACCGCGGAGACGACCGGCTGCCCGCCGAAGATATCGGCGAGATCGGCTTGCTTCAGCCCGTGTTCGGACATCAGATACTTCAACCTCTGGACGGGCGAATATCGCTTGGCGGACTTGGCCGAAGTGCGCCGTTCGTAGTCGTCGATCAGGTGGCCTAGAAGCGCAGCGAGCTGCTTTTCCTCGGGAGTGAGAACGCGTGGCGGAATCGACAGGTTCATAAGCGCCTCGGCCAGCCGGTCTTGTTCCTCATCGGTTTCGATGACCGCCGGCAGATGTTCCGCCAAGAGTTGACCGTACCTCTTCTCATCCATCACTAAGGGCATATTGCCTCCACATTTGTGCAGTCATACTCGGCGTGTGTGAGCAAGCTTCGAAAAAACAGCCGCTGGGCTGCCCAGTCAACGCAACAAAGCAAACGGTAGTTGTTTCCGGCGATATTGAAGACCAATGTATTGCCAACTTTATCAGCCGAGGGAAACGTCCGGCGAAGTTCGACGAGGTTGCGCGATTCGAGGACGCTGACCAAGTCGTACCAGCGACTGACCGCGCCGAGACACCTCGCGTGCCTGTTGGCCGCAATCATCAAGTTGCGATGACTCGTGAACCTCACAAGGACAGTATAGCGATTTGCTATGTGTTACTCGACCTCAATAAATCCGGTCATGTACAGCACGCCCTGCCCGCTAATGGAGACGCGCTCGCCGCGATCGGTGAGCCACAACTCGCCGCCGCGGGGAGAGATCTGCCTTGCGAACATGTCCTTCTTGCCGAGGCGCGCGGACCAGTACGGGGTCAGCGTTGAGTGCGCCGAGCCCGTCACCGGATCTTCGTCGATCCCGGCTCTCGGCGCGAAAAAGCGCGAGACAAAATCGCAATCGTCGCCGGGCGCGGTGGCGATCACAGCGAACGTATCGACCTTCGCCAGCGCCTTCATGTCGGGTGCGAGCGACGCGACTTGCGCCTGCGTTTCGAACACGGCCATCGTGTCGCGCGCCTTCAACACCGCCAGGGGCGTGGCGCCGAGGGCGGCGGCGAGCGCCTCGTCGTCGGCTAGAGGGGCGGCGGGACGGGAAGGGAAGTCGAGCGTGTAGCGCGGGCCGTCGCGCGTAACCGTCAGCGGCCCGCTGCGGCTGTTGAACACTACGCTCTCACCGCCCAGTCCCATGCAGTCCATCAACACGAGCGCCGAGGCCAGCGTTGCGTGGCCGCACAGGTCGACCTCGACGCCAGGCGTGAACCAGCGAATCCGATAGCCATCGGGCTCCTGCACGAAGTAGGCGGTTTCCGCGAGGTTGTTTTCGGCGGCGATCGCTTGCAGCAGCGAGTCCGGCAGCCAGCGGGGCAGCGCGCAGATGGCGGCGGGATTGCCACCGAATCGGCGCGATGTGAACGCGTCGACCTGATACAGCGGTATTCTCATCTACCTACTGTATTCGATTGCTCATTGGCTCGTTAAGAACCAATTGATCAAAGATCGCCAGTACCTGTTTGCGGTAGTGGTAGAGGTCCTTCAACTGCTGGCGGAAGTGGTCCTCGTTGTACTGGCGGCCGGTGAGCCATTTCTTCAGAAGCGTCATCGGCACATCGATGTCCTTGCGCAGCGACTCGACGTTATGACCGCGTAGAAAAAGGCCG
>VFZQ01000281.1 GCA_016871135.1 Acidobacteriota bacterium
TTTCTGCAGAGCCAAGGCGCGGAAGACCGGACCCAAATGTGCCCGAAGGCCCGAGTATAGGGTCTTTCGACGGCACTTCGGAATGAACACCACGTGATATTTGCAGTCCCACTTACTATGGTTTAGACTTTGGTTTTCGTCCATCAGGATTCTCCTTTCGTGTGCTTGGCGGCTCACGTTTGGAGTTTCTCTGATGGACTCCCGGAAATGTCAAACTTCTACTGCCACCCCGGCACAGCCGGGGGGCCTCTTACGTTAGGCTAGCGCCAGCGGCAAGACGTATTTCTCCGACGGCTACTTCAACCAGATCTACGAAATTACTTCGGCCGGAAACCTGGAACTCGTCGCGGGAGCGGGACGGCAGGGCTCTAGCGGCGACAACGGCCCGGCCACGGCGGCGCTGCTCGACGGGCCCGGCGCGATGACCGTTGACGCCAACGGAAATCTTCTATTCGCCGACACCGGCAATGGGCGAATCCGCCGTGTCACCCCGGCCGGCATGATCACGACATTTGCGCCGATCGGCGGCGTCACTGGCATGGCTTTCGACGCGGCCGGGAGCCTCTATTTCAGCGTCGCGAGCCAGCACACCGTACGGAGGCTGACCGCCGATGGAACCAACACGATTTTCGCCGGCACCGGGACCTCCGGATTCTCGGGCGATGGGGGCGCGGCGACGGCGGCGGCGCTGAATGGCCCAACGGGTCTGCGATTCGATTCCGACGGTAATCTCTATATCGCCGACACACAGAACCATCGCATCCGCCGCGTTACATCGGCCGGCGTGATCTCGACCGTAGTCGGCGATGGAGTTGCCCGATCGACCGGCGACAATGGGCCAGCGACAGGCGCCTCGATCACACAGCCGGCCGATATCGCAATCGACGCCGCCAACATTCTCTATGTATCCGACACCAGTTCAGGCCGGATCCGAGTCGTCAACCGGCAAGGGAACATCACGGCGCTCGCAGGCGGTGGCCGATTGTACACCGACGGAGCGGCCGCCGAGGCCATTTTGGTCAGTCCGACAAGCCTGGCCATCGACAGTCGAGGCGGACTTGTAGTCGCAGTCGCTGGAAACCGTCAGATCCGGCGAATCGTGCAAACCACGATCACTTCAATCGCAGGGACCGTTCCGGGAGGCGGCGGCCAGGAGGGCGTGCCAGCTACGGGTACCGCGCTACTCGATCCTTCATTCGTGGCCGTCGACTCGCGTGGGAACATACTCGTCTCCGATCAAATCGACAATCGCGTCCGAACGATATCGCCCGCGGGATTGGCGTCGACACTTGCCGGCAACGGAATCTTCGGCATCGCCGGCGGAGGCGGACAGGCCACAAACGCTCAAGTCGGCGCGCCTCGTGGGCTGACATTCGATTCCTCCGGCAATCTCTTTATCGCCTCCGGCGCCGGCGCAACGCTTCGGCGCGTTACGCCCGCCGGCGTGCTCACCAACATCGCTGGCGGCACAGGAGGGTTCTTGGGTGATAACGGCCCCGCCGTGAATGCCCGGCTCTTAGGCGTATCCGGTGTCGCCACGGACTCGGCCGGTAACTTGTACGTCGCCGACTCCAGCAACAACCGCGTACGCCGCATCGCCGCGATCAGCCAGACGATCACTACGATCGCCGGCGGGGCAGCGTCCGGGTTCTCTGGCGATGGCGGACAAGCGGCTTCGGCGCTGCTGAATGATCCGCGCGATGTAGCCATCGATCGTGCCGGCAACATCTACATCGCCGATACCGGTAACAGCCGCATCCGCCGGATCGATTCAAACGGCGTGATCACGACGGTCGCTGGCAACGGTACCGCGACATTCTCCGGCGACGGCGGCGCCGCGACGGCCGCGGCCATCGGATTTCCGCTCAGCGTTGTAGTCGACGAAGCGGGGAATCTCTATTTCCCAACCGGCAACCGCATCCGAAAGGTCGCCGCCACCTCGCAACAGATCTCAACCATCGCCGGCGCGGCCGAAGGTAGTTTTTCAGGCGATGGCGCCCTGGCCACGAATGCGCGTTTCGATTCTCCAGTCGGTCTAGCGCTAGACGCTTCGGGCAACCTCTATGTCGCCGACCGGCGTAACTTCCGCGTGCGCAAACTTACCTCAGCGCGGATCGTCGCCGAAGGGGTCACCAACGGCGCTACGTTTCGCGCGGGAGCGGTTGCACCGGGCGAGATCATCAGTATCTTTGGGTTCGACCTGGGCCCCACCGCCGCGCAGGGTTTGGAGGTTGGTGCGAACGGCCGAGTGACGACTACACTCGGCGGGACGCAGGTCACATTCGACGGCATACTTGCACCGTTGCTTCTCGTGTCACCGGGACAGGTCAATGCGATCGTGCCTTACGCGGTGGCCGGAAAGGAATCGACACGCATGCAGGTGACCTATCAGAACCGGCCGACAAATACGATTACGCTCCCGGTTACCGCCTCGGCGCCCGGTGTATTCGCGATTACGAATCAGGATGGCAGCGTGAATTCGGCGACAAATCCTGCCGCGCCCGGATCGGTTCTGATTCTCTACGGAACCGGAGAGGGACAGACTGTTCCGGCAGGAGTCGACGGCAACGTCGCGACCTCGGTATTCCCGAAACCGGTGCAGGATGTGATCGTGCAAATCGGTTCGCGCACCGCTACCGTGCTCTATGCGGGCGCAGCGCCTGGATTCGTCTCGGGCGTGTTGCAGCTGAATGTGACGGTTCCAGAGGGCGCGACCGGGACCCTACCCATTTCTGTGAAAATCGGCGATGCCGCGACACCCGCTGGATGAAACGTCACTGTGCGATAGGATCCGCGTTACATCAGCCGCATCGCCATCTTAATTGCAGAGTCGAAACTCTGCACGGACGCGATTCCCTTCCATGCGATATCGAATGCGGTGCCATGATCGACCGAGGTGCGCACAATCGGCAGGCCGAGGGCTATGTTCACGCCGCCCTCGAAGTCCAACAGCTTCGACGGAATGTGGCCCTGGTCGTGGTACATGCAAACAACCGCGTCGAAGCGCTTGCGACGTACGGCCATGTAGAACAGCGTGTCCGGTGGATGAGGACCATCGACATCCCAACCTTGGGCGCGCGCCCATTCCACAGCGGGCGCGATTTCCTCGATCTCTTCCATTCCGAACAATCCGTTCTCACCCGCATGCGGATTCAGGCCCGCGACGGCCAAGCGGGCACCGGGCTTCAACCGCCGCGCGGCGTGCCAGGTAAGCTCGATGATCCGTTGAATGCGCTCCCGTTTGCAGCGAGCGATGGCCTCTTTTAATGAGCAGTGCGTGCTAACGTGCGTGGCGATTAGATCGTCGGAGGCGAGCATGATTGTTACGTCGTCGCTTCCACACAACTCGCCGATCAATTCGGTGTGACCTGTGAAGGTCGGGTCGGTCAACTGTGTGGCCTCTTTGTTCATCGGCAGCGTGACGAAGCCGTCGATCTCGCTGGCTAACGCGGCTTTGGTCGCGCGGATCACGTACTCGCGCGCGGCCATGCCGGACTTGGCGTTGATGCGCGCGGGCGTCAAATCTTCGGCGGTCATCAGCGCGGCGTCGATCACGTTGACGCGGCCGGGGCGACATTCTTCGGCGCTCGCGATGTCGAGCCCGAGTGCGAACTTTTCGTTCGCGTGCGCGAGCACGGCCAGATCGCCGTACACGACATACGGCTCGGGGATCAAACCCGCCTTCGCCGCCTTCAACAAAATCTCCGGGCCGACTCCGCTCGAGTCGCCCATCGTTACACCCAATCTTTTTTCGTTCATCGAAATCGTGCGGTCACCTGTTCTACCAGATTAACGTCACCGAAGCCGCCCGCTTTGGTGACGAACAATATTCCGCCGGCTGTAGATGCCGCGATGCCGGGCAGCACTTCGGGGAGCGGGTCGAGTTCATCAATGCCCATTGCCTTCCAAACCGCCGACGCGGTGTCGCCGCCCATGATCAACATTGCGTCGGGCCGAGCGGCCGCGGCGACTCGCTGGGCCAACTCTTCCGAAGAATGCTCCGCGCGCAACACCGGCCAGTCCCGCACGACATCGGCCTGTTCACGCGAACGCGGATGCATGCTGCCGCAAACGATAAGCCATGAACACGGCTTTGGCGCGGCGCGCGGCGCGCGCTTGGGGAAATCGAATCGTGCGGCCCAGTGGCGGAGGACACCCGATGGTCCGGCGACAACGCCGGCGTTCGCGAACAGCGGGGCGTAGGAGGCGATGTCCTCATCGGTCGACGCGTCGCAGATGCGAATGCCGTCGTGATCGAACAGATCCGCAATTCTCGACGATCGCACCGGATTGTGCGGATCGCGCGCGAACGCCGTTTCTTCCACCGGAACACCGTCGACGAGCAAGCGGCCATCAACGACGGTTCGTCCGACGGCCGGATAGGCAGGGACGTAGACCACAGGACCCCGCGCCGCGAGCGCGGTCAGCTCGGGGCCGATATTTCCGCGCAACGTCGAATCGGTTTTCTTAAAGAGCGGACCGTCGAACGTAACCCATTCCACTGCGCGTTTGGCGGCATCGCTCGGGCTGGCGTGGCGAGTCGCGGTGTCGATGACAACAACGCCATCGCCACGGAAGAGAGAAACGTCGATAGACATCGACGCGAGAATCGAGGCGCATTCGAGCGCTCCGGTTGCATCGTCGGCCAGAACCACGCCTCTCATTCCGCTGAGTGTATAGTAAAAGCTGGCGCCCTGGAGAGTGCGGACTCACGGGGAGCTTACATTCCGGAGGATTTACATGCACCGCAACAAGTTTGCACTTGCGGCGCTGGCCACGGCACTTTCCGCACAGGCCGCGCTGATTTTCGACAACGGGACGACACTCAATAGCGGCGTTCGAGATATCACCTTATTTCGTAGCGCGGATGACTTTACATTCGGCGGTTCACAGACCGTGGTCGCCGTTCGATTCTTGATCTCAAACACAAACGGCTCGCTGTCGGATCCAGCGACAAACTTCAGCGGAACCGTTACGTACGCGATTTACAACAACAGCTCGGGAAGCATCGGCTCGCAAATAGCCACCGGCACGGTCAGCGGTCTAACAAGCACTTTCACCGGTATCACTCATCCAGGATCTTTCGCCAAGATAAACTCCGTCCAGTTCAATTTGGTCTCGGCGGTGGTTCTCGGCGCGGGAACCTACTGGCTTGAATTACACGAAGGCCCGACGCTTTCCACCGACGACGGAACGGGCATCGGCTGGGAGCTATCGGCCAACACCGGAAATGCGAAACAGGGATTGGCGAGCAATGGACTGCCGACTGGCTCGATCAACGCCGAGCTATCGTTTCAGCTTCACGATTCGCCGTTCGGCGAGACCGCCGTACCGGAACCAGGGTCGATCACGCTGATTGCCGCGGGCCTGGCGGCAATGGCACGGCTGCAACGGCGATAAATGATGGCGAGGAGCGTGGTATCCATATTCCATGCTCCTCATCACACGACGGAAGTTCGCGGCCGTCCTAGCGGCGCCGCTGGCAGCGCAGCCGAAGCTTGATTTGCTCCTGAAAGAAGGCGCGGAGCGCCGCGGCATTCCCTTCGCCGCGGCGGCGGTTGCCGATTCGAAAAACGTTCTCTTTCAGCGATCGCCCGAAGCGCTGTTTCCCATCGCGTCGATGACCAAGGCCATTACGTCGGCCTCGGCAATGCAACTGGTCGAACAGGGATTGGTGCAACTCGATGAGCCGGTTGCGAAACATCTGCCTGTGTTTTCGTCGGCGCGAGTATTGACCGGTTTCCGGGGCTCACGGCCTGTGTATCGTCCGCCAGCGCGGGCGGTGACGTTGCGCCATTTGCTCACGCATACGTCGGGGCTTTGTTATGGCGCCTGGCATGAGGAGATGGCCAAGTGGGATAAAACGGCGGATGCGAAAAATGCCGTTCTGCCGCCGTTGCAATTCGATCCGGGGTCGCGTTGGCATTACGGAACGGGCGTGGATTGGGTGGGCAGGCTGGTAGAGAAAGTCTCCGGGCTATCGCTCGAAGAGTATTTTCAGAAACGGTTCTTCGTTCCGCTGGGCATGCGCGACACGAGTTTCATTGTTCCGGAATCGAAGGCTTCGCGCGTTGTGCACATGTCGCAACGATTGACCGATGGCACGTTGCAAGCGATTCCGTTCAAGCCGCCGCCACCGCCGAAGATGTTTAACGGCGGGGGCGGATTGTATTCGACGGCTTCCGACTATGTGAAGTTCATGCAGTTGATTTTGCGCGGCGGCGAAGCGGAGATCTTGTCGCCGAAGATCGTGGCGATGCTGCGCGAGAACGCGGTCGGACCGCTGCAGGCGGGCGTGTTGAAAACGACGAATCCGGAGAGATCGCTCGATGTCGATTTTCATCCCGGAGCGAGCGACAAACACACGCTCGGCTTTCTGTTGAACCTCACGCCGTATGAAGGCGGGCGCGCGTCGGGAAGCCTTTGCTGGGCGGGCATGTTCAACACGTTCTTCTGGATCGATCCGGCAAACGACCGGTGCGCGACGCTGATGATGCGGATGCTGCCGTTCGTCGATCGCGGAGCGATGGGACTGTTACGCGAATTTGAGAAAGCGGTGTACGCATGAGACTTTTGCTTTTGCTGTTGAGCTTATGCACGTTTGCGCAAGGCACTCTTGACGACTACAAACGCGCGAGTGGGTTGCGCGCCAAGTTCCAGCCGCTGATGGAAGGGTCGGCGGGGCCGATTCGCTGGATTGGCAAGACGAATCGGTTTTGGTATGCGCGGACAACGAAAGACGGCAACGAATTCGTGACGGTTGATACGGCGGGCGGGCGCGCGCCGTCGTTCGATCACGAGCGGCTGGCCAAGGCGCTGACGGAATCACAGGGACGGCCGTTCAACGCAAAACGGCTGGCTCTGGGCAACCTCGATATTCAAGCACGGCTGTCCAAATTAGCGCGGAGTGAGCGGGAGCGGAGTTGAAGGTAAAGGAGTTACCGCTTGGTCCGAGTTGGCGAGAAGGTGAGGTTGGGGGTAA
>VFZQ01000282.1 GCA_016871135.1 Acidobacteriota bacterium
AGGTGGGGGGCTCGATGGTGGTGTGGCTGGCCCGCGAGTATCTGGCGCTAACGTAAGCTATCAGAATGCTTTCCCCGCGCATGCGAGTGGCCGTGTTAGCCGCTTCGTTTCTCGGACTGGTTTTCGACGGCGTTGAACTTGGCCTGATGCCGTTGGCGTCGCTGTCGGTGTCGAAGAGTCTGCTCGGCGCCTCGTTCACGCCAACGCTGGGCGGTGATTGGTTCGCGAGGTTCACCGCGGCCCTTATGCTGGGCGCGGCGATCGGCGGCGTAGCGCTCGGCAATCTGGGAGATCGAATTGGACGCACGCGGGCGATGGGCTATAGCATCCTGTTCTATTCGGTCTTCGCGGCGTTGGGCGCGTACGTCGAAACGCAGGAGCAGATGCTAGTCCTGCGTTTTCTGGTCGGGTTGGGTGTCGGCGGCATGTGGCCGAACGGCATGGCACTTGTGGCTGAGTGCTGGCCCGCGGCGGCGAAACCTGTGGTCTCCGGTGTGATGATGGCGGGCTTGAACACGGGAATTCTGTTGCTCTCGCAATTGGCAAGGGTGTGGCCCGTGACGCCGGATTCGTGGCAGTGGATATTCCGATTGTCGGGAGTGCCCGCACTGCTCGGCATCATCGTATTGCTGTGGTTGCCGGAGTCGCCGAAGTGGCTGGCCTCGCGCGAGGAGGCCAAGCGACCCGCACCGCCGGTGAGCGAGTTATTCGCGCCAGAGTTGTTGCGCACGACACTTGCCAGCATTCTGATCGCGTCGATTCCTCTGGTAGGTGCGTGGGCCGCCAGCAAGTGGATGATCCCGTGGTCCGACAAAATAGCCGGCGCCGCCAACGCCGACTACAAGGCAGCAACACAAGGCTGGTGGGCCTTCGGTGCTGCATTTGGCAGTTTCTTCGGATCTCAATTGGCGAGTTGGATCGGCCGCAGGCGGAGCTACCTATTGATCAGCATCGGCGCGACATCGCTTACCGTCGCTATGTTTCAGTTGACGGCACCGCTGCAGTCGGGTTTCCATCTGATAGTTTTCCTGCAGGGTTTCGTGGCGACGCTGTTCTTCGGCTGGCTGGCCCTCTACTTGCCCGAACTCTTCCCCACTCGCGTGCGCGCCAGCGGCAGCGGACTGGCATATAACTTCGGCCGTTTTGCGACGGCGGGCGGCGTGTTAGCGGCAGGTGCACTATTCACCGCTCTTGGCGGCGACTATCCGAAAGTTGGCACGATCTGCGCGATGATCTACGCGCTCGGCATCTTCGCGATCTGGCTGGTCAAGGAGCCCGACGCCGAGACTTTGAGGTGAATGATACAAGCGGGACTTTCGAATAGGCTGCGTCTGCATTCAGCCAGGCGTTCGGATCTTTCGGCGACGACGCCAACGGTCAATTCTCGATCGTCAACAAGCTCTGCCGGGCCGAGAGCGACTCGGGCAGTCACCCGCTACACTTCGGCAGACTCAGTTTGCGCTACAGTATTCGTTCTGATGCCGGAACAGAATTTTAGCAACCACACACAGCGCGATCCTTACTTTCTCGTGCTTGCGGCGATTTTTGGAGTGACCGTCGGCTATTCGATCAAACACGCGCTCGACTATCCCAACGGCATGACGATCTGGCTTGTCGTACTAAGCATGGCGCTGCTTGTGACGGTCTTTCGCATGCGCGTCTACTCGTTGCGCGTGCAGGATCGTGTGATCCGCCTCGAGGAGCGGCTGCGAATGAGGGAACTTATCAGCGCAGATTTCGATAGCAGCCGGCTTGACATCAAACAGATCGTCGCGCTGCGATTCGCGTCCGATGCCGAGTACCCGGCGCTCGTCAGGAAAACACTGGACGAAAAACTAGCACCGAAGCAGATCAAATCGCTGATCAAGAACTGGCGCGCCGATTTTCACCGCGTCTAGGGCTTTTGCGCCAGCAGCCGCACAACGCGCGTTTCGCCGGGGCCGAAGTCGGCCTTGGCTTGCGCGTCCTCGTATTGCAGCACGCGGAAGCCGGTGAACAGCGTCAGAAGCTCGTTGGTTTGGAAGACGACGCTTCCACCGATCGAACTGCCCTTTGTCGCGTCGTGATGGAAGCCTTCAAGGATCACCAGTCCGCCTGGCTTGAGCGAGTCGATGACTTGTTTCTTCACATCGCGGCCGCCGGCGTAACTGATCAAGATGAGATCCCACTTGTTCTTGCCGAAGTCGAAAGTCTCGCTAGTGGACAGTACCGTTTTGATCTTCACACCCTGGTGCGCGGCGAGTTCCTGCGCGCGGGCGAGGGCGCGGTCGGCAGGATCGAAGCCGGTTACGTCCCAGCCCTGCTTGGCAAGGTAGATCGCGTTGCGGCCCTGCCCCATTCCGACATCGAGCGCGCTACCAGCCTTGCGGCCCTTCGTCATCGCCACGAGAAACGCATTGGGCTCAGTATTAAAACTTGGCTTCTCGGCCGTGAGATTCCGGTTCCACATTTCGTGTTCGAGCTTCGGGCCGAACTTGCGCAGGGGCGCGAGGGCGGCGTCGATTTCCCCCACGGTCTGTCCGTCCGCGCGGAGTTTTGCGGCGAAGCGGTTCAATACCTCGGGGGGGGGTAGGGTTCGTCGAGCGCGGAACGGGAGGCCCGATCTGGTTGCGTCGTCATCCACGCACGAAAGGCGCGGTATGCCGCCATCTCCGCGTCGGTGGGAATCGGGGCCGGCTGGCACCAAAGAGAGAGCGCGAGGACCGCGCCGAGAATGAACCGGATCATATGCCTTCGCCTAGTGTAAACCGATCCTTGCGGCGCAGTACGCCGCGGTCTTCGAGGGCTTTCAGGATTCTCTCGGCGGCGTCTTCGTCTTTCGAGGGCAGTTCCTTCGCAGCGATTTCGACAAACCGATTGGCGGCCGTAAAGGACTCGGCACGATCGCGCTCGCCGGCATGGGGTGAGGCGATCGAACAGATAGCGATCAAGCCCGCGTTGTTCAGAACACGCGCGAGTTCGGGAAGCAGGTGGCTATCGCTGTCGTCGGCCAGAACGTGGACCTGGCAGCCGAGATCGAAGAGCTTGCGCTCGACGAGGTAGGCGAGGTCGCGGCGGGCGGTGAGCCAAATGGTTGCCGGATAGTGCCCGGCGCGGGCAAAGCGTTCGGCGTTGGTGAGGCGGCCGTGATCGGCGGTTTCATCTTCGCCCGTGAATTGCAGGTTCCGAAGATTGAGCGGTTCAACCAATTCCGGCGTCGACTCCTCGATCATGCCCGCGCCCACGGTAAGGTTCGAGATCGGATCGATCAGGATGAACGCGCCCATCGCGCGGTTTTTCGCATACGCGTCGAAGTAAAGCGGGCGGCGTGCTTCCATCACGACGGCAGCGATATCGTTGAGACCGAGTTCGGTGACTTCAACGGCTTCGAGCGTGTTGACATCGACGCGGTGGCGGATGCGGCGAATCTCGGCGGGAACGGTTTGCGTTGTGTGCTTGAGCAGATACGTTTTCCCGGCGACGCCAACGTCGTGATGCATCCACACGAGTTTGGCGGCGAAGCGCCGCGACACATGCGGTACGTGATTTGGATCGACCAACATGTCACCGCGCGAAATGTCGATTTCGTCTTCCAGCACGACGTTGATCGACATCGGCGTGAAGGCCTCGGCGATGGGGCCATCAAATGAAGGAATCTCTTTGACGCGCGAGACGCGGCCGCTCGGCAGCGCCATCACTTCATCACCGGGCTTCAACACACCGGATGCAAGTTGGCCCGAGAAGCCGCGAAAATCGAGGGTCGGGCGGATGACGTGCTGCACCGGGAAGCGCAATTCTTCGAAGTTGCGGTCCTCGGCGACAGGGACGGTTTCGAGATGCTCGAGCAGCGATTGGCCCGTGTACCAGGGCGTGCGCGGGCTGACGGTGACGATGTTATCGCCATCCAGCGCCGACACCGGAAAGAACGCCAGATTGCGCAGTCCAATGCCGGCGGCGAAGGCCGTGAAATCCTTGCGAATGTCTTCGAATACGGTCTGGCTGAAGTCGACCAGATCCATCTTGTTCACGGCCACGGCGATTTGCGGGATGCCGAGCAGCGACGCGATGAACGCGTGACGCCGCGACTGCACCAGCACGCCTTTCCGTGCGTCGATCAAGATGATCGTCAAACCAGCGGTCGATGCGCCGGTGGCCATGTTGCGCGTGTACTGCTCGTGGCCCGGCGTGTCGGCGATGATGAACTTGCGGCGCGACGTGGAGAAGTAGCGATACGCGACGTCGATGGTAATGCCCTGCTCGCGTTCTGCGCGAAGGCCGTCGGTGAGCAGCGAGAAATCGATCGGGCCTGTCGAGCGATTGAGGCCGGACTTCTTGACCGACGCGAGTTGATCTTCAAAGACGCCGTTGGTTTCGTAGAGCAAACGCCCGATGAGTGTGGATTTGCCGTCGTCGACACTACCGGCGGTGGAAAAACGCAGGAGTTCCATTTAGAAGTAGCCCTCGCGTTTCTTGAGCTCCATCGAGCCTTCCTGATCGTGGTCGATGATTCGGTTCTCGCGTTCGGAACGGCGGAACGACAGCAGTTCTTCGGTGATCTGCGGCAGCGTCGTCGCTTCACTGCGGATCGCGCCGGTGCAATACGTGCAGCCGAGGGAGCGCATGCGCGCCATCACCATTTGCGGTTTCTCGCCGGGGTTGAGCGGCATGTTGTGCTCGAGCGGAATCAACTGGCCGTCGCGCACGACGAGTTCGCGCTCCTTGGCGAAGTAGAGCGGAACAATTGGAATGTTCTCAAGATGGATGTAGTTCCAAACGTCGTTCTCGGTCCAATTGGAGAGCGGAAACACACGGATTGATTCGCCCTTTTCGACCTTGGCATTAAAGACGTTCCAGAGCTCGGGGCGCTGGCTCTTGGGATCCCACTGGCCGAACTTGTCCCGAAACGAATAGATACGTTCCTTGGCGCGGGACTTCTCTTCGTCGCGGCGCGCGCCGCCGAATGCTGCGTCAAAACCACCTTCGGCAAGGGCGTCGAGCAGCGCGCGTGTCTTCAGCAAACCGCAGCATTTCGACGTGCCGAGCTTGAACGGATTCGCGCCTTCGGCGATGGCCTGCTTGTTAGTGTGGACAATAAGATCGGCGCCGAGCTCCTTGGCGAACTTGTCGCGGAATTCGATCATCTCATCGAATTTGTACGTCGTGTCGATGTGAAGCAGCGGGAACGGCAACTTGCCGGGATAGAAAGCCTTCTGCGCAAGGCGTATCATGACGGAGGAGTCCTTGCCGATGGAGTACAACATCACCGGCTTGGCAAATTCCGCCACGACTTCGCGCATGATGTGGATGCTTTCCGCTTCCAGCGCGCGCAGATGGCTGAGTGTACGCGAGTCCATGTATCCATTTCAAATTATCAAGTTAATGTCCCTATTGTCCATAGGGATTGCGGTATTTGCACAGCCGGCCGATTCCGAGCGGGTCAACCAACATCGAGTTTCGAGCACGCGGAGCCCTGCGCCAGAGCCGGGAGCGGAAAACGTCCCACTGCGGCGGCTCGCCATTTCGAAGGCGGACTGGGTTAAAACGCAGCGGCCCTCGGTGCTGAAAGCGTGGACTGGTATTCTCGGCAAGCTGGAGCCGAACGCGCAGGACATGCACTGGTTCGATAAAGTGCCGCGCATGCGCGAGATCGAACGTACCGAGATGCCGCACTACACGCGGATTCATGTAGAACTGGCGCTGGAGAAAGACTTCTGGCAGCCGTCGTTGCTGTTGCTCCCAAAGGGTTTCAAGGGCAAGCGGCCGGCGGTGATCGCGTGGACGTCGACATCGCCCGATTGGAAGAAGCCCGAGGAGTGGTGGGGTGCATGGCTGGCCGAACGCGGTTTTGTGGTGCTAACCGGTTGGAGCCACATCAAGAACTATCGCGGGGATACGTCGTTTCGGAACGCCGTTTCCGAGAAAGTGTACGAACGGTTTGGGCGCTGGGCGGGTTTGAGCCGGATGGTGTGGGATGTGCGGCAACAGGCGAAGTTTCTCTCGTCGCGCGGCGACGTCGATGCAAAACGCATCGGTTTCATCGGCATGTCGTTAAGCGCGAAGACGGCGATCTATGTGGCGGCGTTTGCGCCGGAGGTTTTTGCGACGGTGGCGGTCGATCCGCACATCGCGCTGAATGGCGCGACGAACTACTATGCGCCGTGGTACATGGATTGGACGCGTCCTTTCGACGACATCCAGACGCCCGAAAAGACGGTGTTGAGTCTGTTGAACACCGATAAACAGAGGCCCGGACTCGAGCACGATCATCACGAACTGCTGGCGCTGGCCGCGCCGCGGCCGTTCTTGATAATTGGCGGCGCGGGAGATCGCGAAGACAATGGCGGGGATAGCGACGACCGGCAAAGTTGGGGCTATGTGAATCGCGCGGCGGAGATATACAAGTTTTTGGGCGTGCCGGAGCGATTGAAGTTTGAGTTGACTCGGGATGGGCATAAAGCCACTGGCCCGAATATTGATCCGGCTTGGCAGGGGTGGTTCTTAAGATGGTTGCGGCCGTGAGGAGCGCGGCGTATGATCCGAATATGAACCTGGTTGCGGAAGGCTATCGCTACATCGTTCGCTCGGCGGAAATTCGCGGCGGCAACGCGATTGTCGAGGGCACGCGAATCGGCGTGCATGATGTCATCGGCTTGCTGCAGAATGGCGAGACGATCGAAACGCTGCGTGAGAACTGCTTTCCGAATCTCACAAAGTCGCAGGTCTACGAGTGTTTGTCGTACTACGAAGATCATCGCGGCGAGATTGATTTGCTGATTGCGCGCCAGATGGAGAGCAATCCTGGTTGAAGTTTCTGCTCGATCACGATGTGCCTGACGACCTGAGCTATTTGCTCGCGCAGTTGGGCCACGAGGTGAGCTTGCTCCGGAAAGTCTTGCCGAATGATTCGCCTGACGCGGCCGTACTCGAGTTCGCGCATAATGGCGGGCATGTATTGCTGACTTGCAATCGGGACGATTTTCTTCGGCTCGCCGCAACGCGACCA
>VFZQ01000283.1 GCA_016871135.1 Acidobacteriota bacterium
TCTGTCTCTCGAAGACGTAGAGCAAGTCCTGCGCAACCTCGTTGTCGGCCGCTTTTGCGCCTGCCAGGAGGCCGGCCGCAGAATGCTGGCCGCGGGGCGCGGGAGCATCGTCAACATCGGCTCGCTCGCCAGCGTCACCGCATTGGGGCGCGGACACGTCGCCTACAGTATGGCGATGGGCGCGGTCGCTCAGATGACCCGTGAACTCAGCACCGAGTGGGCCGGCCGCGGCGTTCGCGTGAATGCGATCCTCCCGGCGCAAGTCCTCAATCCCGGGCTGGAGAAACGCATCGCGGAATCTCCGAGCCTCGAAGGCAGATTCCTGAGCGGCATCCCCGCGGGCCGATTGGGCGCGCCCGATGACATCAAGGGCCTGTCCGTGTTTCTCGCCTCCGACGCCTCCAGCTGGATCACCGGCGCCCTCATCCCCATGGACGGCGGCAACCTCGCCATGAACGGCGGTGGCTCAGTGGGACCCAGGAGATCGAGCTGATGGATAGAGAAACCGCTTTTCTGTACCGCACCATGCAGCTCATCCGCACCGCGGAGGAGCAACTCGCGCGCTGCTACGCCCGGCAACTGATTCACGGCGCTTGCCACACCTACGTGGGACAAGAGGCGATCGCCTCGGGCGTTTGTCTGCATCTCCGTCCCGATGATGCGGTCTTCAGCACGCATCGCGGACACGGACACGCCTTGGCCAAGGGACTGCCCGTGGACCAACTGTTCGCCGAACTGTTCGGCCGCGCCACCGGATGCTCGCGCGGACGTGGCGGCTCGATGCACTTGTTCGCTCCGGAAATCGGTTTGATGGGCACCAGCGGAATCGTCGGGCCTTGTATCCTTCAAGCGGCCGGGGCTGGTTACTCGTTCCGGTTGTCGAAGTCCGATCGCGTTGCAGCCGCCTTCTTCGGTGACGGTGCCGTCAACAACGGCGCCTTTCACGAAGGATTGAACCTGGCTGCGATCTGGAAGCTGCCCGTTCTGTTTGTTTGCGAGAACAATCAGTTCGCCACCGAAGTCCCCTTCCGTTACGCGGCCGCGAATCCGGATGTCGCCTCGCGCGCCCAATCCTACGGCATGCCCGGCATTCAGGTGGACGGCAACGACGCGCAAGCGGTCGGCGCTGCCGCGCGCGACGCGGTCGAGCGCGCCCGGTCCGGCGAGGGCCCCACGTTGATCGAGTGTTTGACCTACCGCACACGGCCGCATTCCGAGGGCATGGGCGATTACACGTATCGCACCCGTGAGGAGGTGGCCGAATGGCGCCGCCGCTGCCCGATTCAATTTCTTCGAACGCAGTTCCCGGGCTTTGAGGCGGAGTTCGATTCGATCGACCGCGAGGTCACCGGCTTAGTCGCCGCCGCAAGCAAGAGCGCCGAAGAAGCGCCTTGGCCGAGTGCGGAAGACGCGGCCACGCATGTCTTCGCTTTGAACCGTGTGTCCGTCCAGGAACCAGGACCCGAGGCGGGCGCAACACGCGAACTCTCGCTCGGAGCCGCCACAGTCGAAGCGCTGGACGGCGAGATGAACACAAACCCGGCTATCTTCGTTCTCGGCGAAGGCATCGGCGTTCGTGGCGGAAACTTTGGCACGACCGCTGGACTCTTCGCTAAATACGGCCCGGAGCGGCTTCGCGATACGCCCATCGCCGAGCGTGGTTTTACGGGCCTCGCCTGTGGGGCGGCCATGGCGGGCGCGCGTCCCATCGTCGACTTCATGTTCATCGACTTCCTCAGTGACGCTTTCGGGGAGATCGTCAACCAGATCGCAAAGATGCAATACATGAGCAGTGGGCGATTGAAGATGCCCGTCCTGCTTCGAGGCTGCATCGGGATCGGCCACTCCGCCGCCACGCACCACTCCGGAAGTTATTACTCCATCTACAGCCACATTCCCGGACTCCGCGTCGTGGTTCCCTCTTCGCCCTACGACGCCAAAGGGCTCTTTACTCACGCGCTCCGCTGCCAGGATCCGGTGTTGTTCCTCGAGCCTCGCGAACTCATGGCGGTCAAGGGCCCCGTTCCAGTGGAGTCGTACGAGATTCCGTTTGGGAAAGCGCGCGTGGTCAAGCACGGCAGCCAGCTCACCGCCGTTGCGGTGGGCGCGATGGTGCCCAAGGCTCTCTCCGCCGCCGGCCAGTTGGAAAACGAAGGGCTCTCCGTCGAGTTGATCGATCCCCGCACCATCACGCCTTTGGATCTGGACACAATCCTCGCTTCGGTGGAGAAGACGGGGCGGCTGCTGATTGTCGAAGAGACGTTCGCGCAATGTAACTTGGGCGCCGAGATCGCCGCACAAGTGGCCAGCGCCGGCTTCGATTTCCTAGACGCACCGATTCGCAGGCTGACAGGAGCGGCCGCGCCGACGCCATACAGTCCGCCGCTGGAAGCGGCCGTCATTCCCAGCCTCGATGCCATTGTGGACTCCATGCGGCGTCTGATTCGGGAGTAACGAGAAATGGCGATAGAAATCACCGTACCGCGTCTCGGATGGTCGTCCGAAGATGGCGTCTTTGCGGGTTGGTTGAAGCAGCCCGGCGAGAAGGTCGTCAGCGGCGAACCGCTGTTCGCGCTCGAGAGCGAGAAAGTCACCATGGAAGTGGAGTCGCTCGACAGCGGCATTCTCCACGCCTTGCCAGATGGACCGCAGCCCGGAGGGATCGTCGTAGTCGGACAATTGCTCGGCTACCTTCTTGCGGAGGGCGAGGATTTCGGGCGAGTGCAGCCGATCCAGGCCCCGGCAGGCGCACCCGCGCGAGTGGCATCGCCAGTACCCCTTGCGCCCTCGCCGGTCGAAGCGCGTAAACCGGGCGCCCGGCGTCCGGTGAGCCCGCGAGCCCGCGCTCGCGCGAAGAGCTTGGGACTCGATATCGATTCCGTTACCGCGGCGCCGGACTCAAACCGGGTCGTTGAAGCCGATGTATTGCGCTTCGCCGAATCGAGGACCTCATCCACACCGTCTGCGGCTTCCCGCGCCCGAAAGTTCATCGCCACCCGGCTGGAGGAGAGTTTCCGAACGCCGCATTTCTACGTGCATGCCGAGGTAGACGCCGCCGGACTGGCGGAACTCCGCGACGAGCTTCTTCCCGTTCTACTGGAACGCGATGGAGTGCGACTCACCTACAACGATCTGCTGGTGAAAGCGGCTGCGCTCACACTACGCGCGCTGCCTCAGGTGAACTGCTATTGGCGCCAGGGAGAAGTTGTTCCTCTGCACACTGCCAACATCGGCCTGGCCGTTCAAGCCGGCGAGAGCCTGGTCGTTCCCGTCATCCGCGACGCAGACCGGCTGACCCTCGCCGAAATCGCGAGAGAGAGGCAGCGTCTGGTCGACAAGAGCGGAAGTTCCACCCTGCAGCGAGCCGACGTAGAGGACGCCAGCCTGACCATCTCCAATTTGGGAGCCTTCGGAGTCGACCGCTTCCAGGCGATTCTCAATCCGCCGCAAAGCATGATCATCGCCGCTGGCAGCATTGCCCAAAGGCCATTTGTCGTTGGAGGCGCCGTTGTCGCCCGGCTCACCCTTCCGCTCTCGGTTTCGGTGGACCACCGGGTGATTGATGGCGTAGCGGCGGCCAAGTTCCTGCGAGCCCTCGCCGGCCGGCTGGAGTCCCCGTCTGGACTCGTTGCCTGAGTTCTTGTTCGGTGTTCTGGTTCTACCGATTCTCACTGACCGGATCACAACAACTTGCTCCGGGCCAAGATAGACAGCATCCGCGCCCGCTTATTGCGCTGGTGGAGAATCGGATAAACGTTGTAAGCCACATTGCCCGCCAGCAGCACCGCCGCCGTCCATCGCTCTCCGAGCTGCAACGCAAACACCGCCGTTAGCGCACTGAGAATCAGAAACATCCAGTGCGCGCGCTCGCCCGTCAAGCTCGACTGCAACTGCGCCTGCAACTCGGCGCGCTTGCGAACGACGCGATAGTTCGGATCGATCGCCCGCAGCCGCGCATTGATCCAAACTCCGTCCGGCGCGGCGCGATGAAACAGCTCCATCCCCGGCAACCGAAGCTCGCGAGGACGGCCCATCGACACGAAATAAGGAACGAAACTCAGCCCGATCCAATACCAATCCGGAGCGGGCGGGGTGAAATCGAACGGCCGCAGCGGCGGGAAAAACCGCATCCAAAATAGAGCGATCGGCGCAAGGCCAAGCCCCACGCCGATCGCCAGAGGTATCGCATTCAACTGTTGCCTGCGCCGCTCGATCTCCACGGAAGTAACTACGCGTCGATGTTCACGCCATCGGCGCGTCGATGCCCGCCCACAGGTTCATCGTGTTCAGCTCCTCGCGCCCGGCCGACTTCAAGTACAGAAACAACTGCGTCCGATACGCCGCGTGCCCGCTGAGCACCATGTTGACTAGCAGTGAACCCGTCGATCCGGGCCGTCCGAACAACTCCACCTGCTTCGCGAAATTGGCGTCGCTCATGCCACCGATCGCTTCGGCATAATACGCCGACTGCGACTCGATGCTGGCGATCACGCCGGCAAGATCCATCGCGTTGGCTTCATTCATCTTCGCTTCCCACGCCGCGCCGTCAAACACGCCGGTCTGGCAGGCGGGCACCAGAATCGGTCCCATCACGGTCAAGTACCGCAGCAGTTCGATCGTGCTGCGCTGCTTCGGCGTCGGGCGGTAGTCCACCGCTTCCGGCGTCACCTTCCCGCACAAATGCACGAGGATGCGAATCTCGTTCTGCAAACTTCCAATCAGTTCTTCTTTCGTTAAGGCCATAGTCTTCCAGTCTATTCGTCCGGCAGCGCAAACGCCACATACGCGCCGGGAATTTTCACTTGCGTCGACGCCGTCAGCCCCACCTGCGCCGCCGCGCAGAACACAATGTATTGCTTGCCGTTGATCTGATACACCGCCGGAATTCCTTCCAGCGCCGCATCGACCTCCGCCTCCCACAACACCTTGCCATTATCGACATCCAGCGCGCGAATATGCCGGTCCCGCGTGCCGGTAAAGATGATCCCGCCCGCCGTGACGACCGGCCCAACCTTAGGATAGTGCGACCCCGTATTCTTGATCCCCTTATCCGCCAGCGCCGGAACATCGCCCAGCGGAATCTGCCACTTGATCGTGCCTAGATTCAAGTCGTACGCCGTCAGCGATGACCACGGCGGCTTGATCGGCGCCAGGCCGTCGCTGGCGATCATGAACCCAAAGCCCGAGTAGTAGCGGTCGGCAAGCGACGTCGTTCCCGTCGGCACAATCGCCGCCGCCCGCGCCGGGTTGTACAAATACGCGATCAACTCATCCACCTCGACGATGCTCAGCTTCGGATACCCCGGCATCGGTCCTTGACCCTGCGTGATCGCGTTCTCAATCTGCTTCCGCGTCAACCGCACCGGCGCGTCATGCAGCGACGGCATCGCCGGCGGCTTACCCGTTCGATCCGCGCCATGACAGTGCATGCAATGTTGAATGTAGGTGTTCTGTCCGCGCTGCTCCGGCGTATTCGCCGCGCGCGACGCGACCGTCTCTTCCGATTCAAGCTTCAACAAACAAGGGAGATCCTTCGACACAACAAACAGACTTCCATTCAGCGGATCCACCGCCGCGCCGCCCCAATTCGCGCCGCCGTTGTTGCCCGGCATCTGAATCGTCGGCCGCTTGCCCGGCGGTGTGAACAACCCCTCGTTGCGCGCCGAAAGAATTTCATCGCGAAACTTCGCCCGATCAGCCGGGCTCAAAAACGGACTCAAATCGTCGACCGTGAACTTCTGCCGCGCAAACGGCGGCGGCTTGGTCGGGTACGGCTGTGTCGGCGAAACCACTTCGCCCGGCATGTCCGACTTCGGCACCGGCCGCTCTTCGATCTGCCACACCGGCTGCCCCGTCGTGCGATCGAACACCCACACAAAACCCTGCTTGCTCACCTGCGCCACCGCGTCGATCGACTTCCCGTTCACGCGCAGCGTCAGCAGCTTCGGCGCCGTCGCGTCGTCGTAATCCCAGATGTCGTGATGGACCATCTGAAAGTGCCACAACCGCTTGCCCGTGCGTGCATCGAGCGCCAGCAAGCTGTCGGAAAACAGGTTGTCGCCCTTCCGGTCGACGCCGTAGAAGTTATACTTCGCGCTCGCCGTCGGCGCATACAAAATTCCGCGCTTTTCATCGAGCGACATCTCGCCCCACACATTTGCGCCGCCCACCGTCTTCCACGCTTCCTTCGGCCACGTGCTGTGGCCGAACTCGCCGGGCCGTGGAATCGTGTGGAACGTCCACGCCAATTTACCCGTGCGGACATCGAACGCGCGGATATCGCCCGGAGCCGAACCATATCCCTGATTGGTCGCTGAGCCGATGATGATCAGATTCTCAAACACACGCCCCGGTGTCAGCGACTGCACCAGCGACACCGTCGCCGGATCGCGGTCCAGCCCCTGCTTCAGGTCGATCTTCCCCTTATCGCCGAACGATTCAATCAGCCTCCCATTCGACGCATCGTAGGCGCGCAGCGAATGATTCACGCACAGCAGCAATCGCCGGTCGCGGCCGTCCTTGCTCTCCCAATAGTTGAAGCCGCGATTGGTGATTACGCGCACATCGGCATCGGCCTTCGCCGCCCACAACTCACGTCCCGTCGCCGCATCCAGCGCCACCAGCGAATTGTTTTTCGCCAGAACGTACATCGTTGTGCCGATCACGATCGGGTTGAAGAAGTAGCGGCTGTTGTCGCCGGTCGGATACGTCCACGCGCGCTTGAGCTTGTGCACATTCGCGCGGTTGATCTGCTTCAACGCCGAGTATTGACTCGAGTCGGCCGTGCCGCCGTAGTCGCGCCAGTCCGTGTACGGCTGCGCGAACGCGGATGCGATGAGGAAGGGAACTAGGCCGAACCGCCCTACAGAGGCGCGACCGCCAGGGAGCCCCAATGGCCCGCGGCGGGCCGCCCAAAAAGATGAAAGTCGTCGTCGCTTTGCGGTATGTTGCCAGACGGTGCAGTGCGGCGAAGACCGAGTG
>VFZQ01000284.1 GCA_016871135.1 Acidobacteriota bacterium
CGGTAGGCGGCAACATCGGCGGCAACTCGTGGACGCTGGATGGCTCGCCGAACACGGGCCCGGGACGGCGCACGGCGTATTTGCCGTACACCGATGCCGTCGAAGAGTTCAAGGTCGAGACGACGAATTTCGATGCGTCGATCGGGCAGACGTCCGGATCGGCCATCACCATGATTTCGAAATCGGGAACGAACGCGTTTCATGGGACCGCGACCTGGCAGCACTGGCAACAGCGGTGGCAGGGCACGCCATTCTTCGTGAAGCAGAATTACTTCCGGCGCATCGCCGCGGCCGACCAGGCGGGCAATTCGGCGCTGGCCAACCAGCTTCGTAACACGGATAAGCAGGCCACCGGGCGCTCGAACAACTGGGGCGTATCCGGCGGCGGACCGGTTATCATTCCGAAACTCTACGACGGCAAGAACCGATTTTTCTGGTTCTTTACCTACAACGGGTTCAAGGACAATAAGACCGAAGACGCGGCGGCATTTAATCGGACCGTGCCTTCGCTGCGCGCGCGAGAGGGCGACTTCAGCGACATGCTCGCGATCGTCAACAACGGACCGCGGTACGCGATTCACGATCCGATCACAATTCGCCGCGACACCGAGCGTCCGAACAACTTCGTGCGTGCTCCGTTCCCCGGCAACATCATTCCGCGCAGCCGCTTTGCGAACCCGTCCTACGACGCCATAACCAATCTCTATCCGCTGCCAAATGTTGTGATTCCAGCGGGACTGGATCCGGTGAATAACTATCTCGCTTCGCAAACGCCGTACAACTGGAACTACAAGGCTTACTCGAACCGCGTCGACTACGCCGTATCGGACAAAGTGCGCCTTTTCGGCCGCTGGTCGTTTAACGACTTCGGCCCCGAAGACCGCGGCGATTGGACCTATGAGACCGCTCGCGGGTTAAATCTGAACGGACTTGTCCGCAACAACAAAGGCGGCAACATCGATATGGTCTGGACGCAGACGCCGACGACACTGTGGAATCTCAACGTCGCGATGAATCAATTCCGCGAAGGAAGCATTCAGCCGAAAGCGCGCGAGTTCAAACCGAGCGATATCGGACTGCCCGCATACATCGATCAAAAGGCGGGTGATCTCGCGCAACTGCCGCAAATGGCGGTGGCTGGCTACTCGACGATATCGCCCGGCGGGTTGTCAACCTGGACGCGAACGCGCCAGATGACAGCCAAGCTTGAAGAGACGCTCATCCGAGGCAACCACACGTGGCGCGCCGCGTTCGACAATCGCAACCAGTACCGCACGGGCGGCGGCGGCGGCAATACTTCGGGCAACTTCTCTTTCAACCAGAACTACATGCGGCGTTATGACGACGGCTTTGCGCCGGCTTCCGATCTCGGTCTCGGCTGGGCCGCGTTCATTCTTGGCATTCCTTCCGGCGCGTCGATCGCCACCAACGACACCTACGCCACGCACACACCCTACTACGGCTGGTTCCTGCAGGATTCCTGGCGCGTGAACAAGAAACTAACGCTCAACCTCGGCATGCGCATGGAGTACGAAAAGGGCGCGACGGAGCGCTACAACCGCATGATCGGCAACTACGATCCGAACGTCACGCTGCCCATCGAGGCTACGGTCAGAGCAGCCTATGCGCGCAACCCGATCGCCGAACTTCCTGCCTCCCAATTCAATATTCGCGGAGGCAACACTTACGTTGGCGCGAATGGAGCGCCACGAGAGCTCTACAAGAATGAACTCATGTATCTCCCGCGCATCGGCGTCGCCTATGCTTGGGACAACAAGACTGTCATCCGCGGCGGCTACGGCATCTTCTTCGACACGATCAACGTGATGAACTTCGGTCCCGACCAGTTCAATTTCTCGCGCTCGACCGGTACGGTGATCTCAAACGATTTCGGCCAGACCTGGAATTTCCCGGCCGGCGCAAGCCCCGCCAACGGGCGCAGTCCGCTGCTTGATCCGTTCCCGGTGCGCGCCGATGGCACGCGCTTCGACACACCGACCGGCAACACGCTCGGAGCGATGGCACGCGTGGGCCGCGGCTTCGGCTTCACCGCGTTCGATCAACCGCACGCCCGGCAGCAGCGCTGGCAGTTCGGCGTGCAGCGACAGCTCGGCAGCCGCATGGTGTTGAACGCCAACTACTCCGGTTCGTACTCGGACCGCATCTCAATCGGCCGCAACCTCAGCCCGCTGCCGGAGCAATACTGGGCGAACGGAACAACGCGCAATGACGGAGTGACGACGTTCCTCAACGCGAATATCGCGAACCCATTCCTGCTTTCGAACTTCAACCGCGCCGATTTCAACGCGGCGCAATGGGCCGACATGAGCGCCAACGGATTCTTTACGCGCTCCTTCATTCCGCGTTCGCAGTTGTTGCGCCCGAATTTGCATATGAACGGGTTAACGAACAACACCGAGTACACGGGCTATACGCGCTCCGATGAACTGCAGATGACGTTCGAGAAGCGGTTCGCGGCGGGTTGGAATATGAATCTCGCATACACGCGAATGAATCTGCGCGAGGCCGATTTCTTCATGAACGAGTTCGATGCCGAACGTACCGAACGCGAATCGAACGACGGCCGGCCGCACCGCTTTACGGCGACCGGCGTCTACGAAGTGCCGCTTGGCAAAGGCAAGAAGTTCGGAACCAACTTGAACCGGGCAGTCGATCTGGCACTCGGCGGTTGGCAACTCGCGGCGACTTATGAATGGCAGCCCGGCCCGTTGATCGACTGGGGCAACCTGTTTTACTACGGCAACGATTTGAGCGCCATCAGCAATGTCGAGCGCACTTGGGACACTTGGTTCAACACAGCGAATTTCGAGCGGACCAACGCGCGCGGACCGGCGGCGTTTCATCGACGCGTATTCCCAACACGCCTTGACGGCATGCGGCGCGACATGACGAATCAGTGGAATGCGAACGTTTCGAAGAGCATTCGGTTGACGGAGAAAGCAACGATGCAATTGCGGCTCGACGCGCTGAACGTTCAGAACCGCTCGCAAATGAACGCACCGTCGACCGATCCGTTCTCGACAAACTTCGGCCGTATCACCTCGCAGACATCGGCGGTGAACCGGTGGCTACAGGTGCAGGCGCGGATTCAGTTTTGATGTCAATGCTTCTCTCTAACGGCGACGCTTGTCTTCGATTTGAATGTTGTTGGTCACATTGAACACGCCGGAAACACCATTCGCCTGTAGTTCAGCGATCGTGCGGTCGCCGGCGGTGGGCAGCACGCCTTCCAGCGTGACGTTACCGTTCTTGACGATAATGCGCACCGGGTGATTGCCGCCGGGCGGGTTGTTAGTGATGCCAGTCAGCGCCTGCAAACGAGACATGAACAGCGGCGTCCCTCGATTGGGATTGAACCGTTGCAGCGCGGGATGGCCGTAGATGGCGATGTAAGTACGCAGGCGAATGCCATCGTCCATCGGCGAGAGCGGTGTCACTTCAATCTGATTCTCAACCTTCGCGACGCCTTCGACTTTCTTGGTTACATTCTCGGCGCTCGACTTAAGAATCGGGCGTGAGGCGCTGCCGCGCAGAATCACGGTGTCGCCTTTGAACGAGAACGCAAGCGAGTCGAACACGCCGTATTCGGGCAACAGCAAGATTTGCCTTTGAATCGCGCCGGCCATGCGCATGATGGCCTGTTCATTGGCGGTCTGGGCGCCCAGAATCACGCTCGCCGCGAGCATCAAAATGGATTTCATAGAACCCCTTCCTATCGTGTAGTGGAAATCAGTAGAGCCATCGCGCCACCGCGCGGGTCTTTTCCCCAGACAGCGGCTCGATGGAAATAGTCGGTCTCGGACTTTTGTTTCCCCGTGGACTCGCAGACATCAAGCAGCGTGCCATCCGGCTCGCTGCGGGCCAGGATCGCCGCCCACGCTCTATCCACGGTTCTATCATAACTACGATCGATCCACTTGTTTCGGATTGCGATGTGCATCGACGCGCCGATCATCGCCGTGCACGAGTACTCGGCATAGGACGCGGGCTTGTCGATGACTTGATGCCACAATCCGTCCTCGTCCTGCAAAGGACGCAGCGCCGCCATCAACTCTCGAAAACTCTTCAGCACGTGGGGATCCGGCGAGGAACCCATCGCTTCGAGAGTCAACGCCATGCCGAGCGCCGGAAACGCGTTGCCGCGGCCCCAGGCGGCATCGTCGAGCGGCGAGTGCCGATAAATGCCGTCCTTGCGCAGGCAGAGATTCTGCATGAACTTGAGGTGATCAACCGACGCGGCGAAGTACTTCGGCTCGCCGGTCAGCTTCCCGGCCTGAGCCATGATCGGGCAACCCATGAAAACGCCGTCGCTCATTTCGTTGTTCATGGCTTTGGTTGCGATGGCCATGTCGGCGGCGGCCTTGACACGAGCGAGGTAGGTCGGGTTCCTGGTCTGCTCGTAGAGCTGCGCGAAGATCAGATGGCCCGAGAAGTGGCTGGAAGACGCCTTCGCCAGCGAATCCTGTGCACCGTTGACGTAGGGAGCGACAATACGTTCGACGTCGCTTAGCGCTCCGAGCCGAACGCGGCCCATGCAGGCGAAAGCGGGGATGTAGGTGACGGTGGGAAGATCGTGCCCAAACACTTTGGCCATTTGCTCGGCGAGCTGTTTTGGCTTGCGCTGCATGTTGGCAGCGCGCGCAAGTGCGATTAGAGACGGTTTGACCGCGCCTTTCGGCGCTTGCCTGGCGACGGGCACTTTGCCCTGCAGCGCTTTCGCTAGGCTGTCATTGCCGCTCGGATCGACGACAAGCGACGGCGCCAGCGCGTGAATCCCCCGCCACACACGATGCGCGTCGGCGTTGTCGCGATACGCGACACCTTGCGGCGGAAACGTCAGCGCGCCGCGTGCGTCGATCGATCGCGCACCTTTGATCGGCGGACCGATGTGAAGGATGAGCGGTTTCGGCGCGGCCGGCGAAGAAACCCCGGCAGCGGAAGCGAGCAAGGTTCGTCGTGAGATCACTACTGCATCTTAACCGCATAATGGGGAAATGGAAAAATGGGCCACCCCGGGACTGTTGCTCGCAAGCAGCGTCTTCATGACCTTCGCCTGGTACGGACACCTGAAGCAGCGCGATCGCGGAATCGTCTATGCGGTGCTTGTGAGTTGGGGGATTGCATTTTTCGAATACTGCCTGATGGTTCCGGCCAATCGAATGGGCTATGGGGCCTTCACCGGCTTTCAATTGAAGATCATGCAAGAGGTGATTACGTTGAGCGTGTTTATCGTCTTTGCAAGGGTCTGTCTCGGCGAGGCGCTCCGTTGGAACTACGCCGTCGCGATAGTCTTGATTTTCGCCGCCGTTCTGTTCGCCTTCTGGGAATGAGGCGCGAGCCCCAAAACGGGGATCAAAGTGCCATATAATACGGGCACGATGCGATTTTTCGGACTTCTCCTTGTAGCGACTTTGTCCGTGTTCTCGCAGGACTCGTTCACGCACGTCGTTAGGCCCGTTCTTGAGAACCGCTGCCTGAAGTGTCACGGCCCCGCGATGCAGATGGGAAAGCTGGATCTGCGCAACCGCGCGGCGGCGTTGAAGGGCTCCGGCAAAGGCCCTGCCCTGGTGCCGGGCGATCCGGAAAAGAGCCCGCTCTACCGCCATATCGCGGGCATTGAAAAACCAACCATGCCGATGGACGGAACGCTAAAGGCTGAAGAGATTGCGGCATTTAAGAGCTGGATCGCAAACGGCGCTCCGTGGGAAGGCACGTTGGCCGGACCTGCAGCGGCGAATCGCGCGAACGATTTGAAGAAGCTCGAACAGTGGACAGTACCCGCCGGCGTGCGAGAGCAGTGGACCTATCGCCAGCCTGCAAAATCAGCCGTGCCGAGAAATGGCGAGGCGCATCCGATCGATGCGTTCTTGAAGGCATCCTCTGACAAACAAGGACTCACAATGGCGCCGGCCGCGACGCGCCACACACTCGTGCGCCGCGCGTATCTGGATCTGCTCGGACTTCCGCCGACCGCGGCGCAAGTGGCCGAGTTCGTCGACGACAAATCCGCCGGCGCGTGGGAGAAGTTGATCGACAAACTGCTCGCTTCTCCGCATTACGGCGAGCGCTGGGGACGCCATTGGATGGACGTCGCCCGCTATGCCGATTCGAACGGCTATGAACACGACTTCGACCGCCCCAACGCCTGGCGCTATCGAGACTACGTCATTCAGTCTTTTAATCGCGACACCCCGTTCAACATATTCCTTACCGAGCAGCTCGCCGGCGATGAGATGGACCAAGCGTCGTATGACCGCTTGATCGCTACCGCTTTCTTGCGCAATTACGCAAAGGTCGGCTTTCGCGAAAAGGACAACCCGCAGTTCCGTTACGAGTATCTGGACGATATGATCGCGACGCTTGGACGCGGCGTGATGGGCCTGACGGTGCAGTGCGCGCGATGTCACAATCACAAGTTCGATCCCATCGGGCAAGCCGATTACTATCGCCTGCAATCGACGCTGTGGGGCTACGTGGAAGTCGATCATCCGCTGGTACCCGAACCGGAAGCGAAGGCCTACGAGGCGGCGACGAAGCAGATCGCCGAACAGGTGAAGCCTCTGCGCGATGAGATCAAGATCATCGAACAGCCTTATCGCGAGAAGCTGCTCGAAGCCAAATATCGCAAGTGGCCCGAGAACATTCAGAAGGCCGTTTTCACGCCGGAGAAAGACCGCACGCCTGGGCAAGTATTGCTGGCCAATCAGATCATCCGCACAACGGCGGTAACGTCGGCTGAAATCGATCGCGTGATTTCGGTGGCGGATCGTTCGAAGAAAGATCGCTTGGAAGCGCAAGTCCGCGAAATCGAAAAGAACAAGCCGCAGCCAATTCCCGTCGCGATGGGAATCACCGACGGCGACTATCGCTTCACACCAGACGGCGCCGGCGACGAACCTGCGCCCGGAAAGGGCTTGAAGCGCGAAGTCATCGAAGGCAGCTATCTCGCCGACGG